>JAQYBF010000038.1 GCA_029338875.1 Lachnospiraceae bacterium | reverse complement strand
GCAAAGACCCCGGTTATTGATAAACTTGAAAAGGACTACCCTTTCGTTAAAGGTTACGCGTCCGGCCTGGCTGTTGGCCTTCCGGATGGTCAGATGGGAAACTCTGAGGTCGGCCACATGAATATCGGTTCCGGCCGTATCGTCTACCAGGATTTGACCAAGATCACAAAGTCTATTGAAGACGGAGATTTCTTCAAGAATGAAGAACTCCTCTATGCAATTCAGAGCTGCAAGGAGAAGAATTCAGACCTTCATATCTGGGGCCTGCTTTCCGATGGCGGTGTTCACAGCCACATCACGCATCTCTATGCACTTCTTGAGCTCTGCAAGCAGCAGAATTTCGACCGTGTTTACGTTCATCCTTTCTTCGACGGACGTGATACGCCTCCTGCTTCCGGTAAGGATTACCTCCAGCAGCTTCTGGACAAGATGAAGGAAATCGGTGTCGGCAAAGTTGCTTCTCTGTCCGGCCGTTATTATTCCATGGATCGTGATAATAACTGGGATCGTATTCAGAAGTCTTATGACATGCTGGTCCTCGGTGAAGGAAATAAGGACACCGATCCTATCCATGCTATGCAGGCATCCTATGACAACGGTGTAACCGATGAGTTCGTCATCCCGACCGTGATCACCAAGGAAGACGGAAGCCCGGTTGCTACTGTTAAGGAAAATGACTCCATCATCTTCTTCAACTTCCGTCCGGACCGTGCCCGTGAGATCACCAAGGCTTTCTGCTATAAGGATGCAGATATCGAGGCTATGAGCGGTGATCCTGCCGATCACAAGTGCATCAAGTCCCTCAAGCGTCCCAAGGGATATATCCCTGTGGTCTACGTTTGCTTCAAGGATTATGAGGAAGACGTTCCCAACAAGCTGGTTGCCTTCAAGAAGGAAGTCATCAAGAACACACTGGGCGAGTATCTGGCAAATCTTGGCATGCGTCAGCTTCGTATCGCCGAGACCGAGAAGTATGCTCATGTAACTTTCTTCTTCAACGGCGGTGTTGAGGAGCCCAACAAGGGCGAGGATCGTACCCTGGTTAATTCTCCCAAGGTTGCAACCTATGATCTCCAGCCTGAGATGAGTGCTCCAGAGGTTTCCGAGAAGCTGGATGCCGCAATCACTTCCGGCAAGTATGATGTCATCATCATCAACTTCGCAAACCCGGATATGGTCGGCCATACCGGAAAGCTCGATGCCGCAATCAAGGCGGTTGAACGTGTCGACGGATGTGTCGGCGGTGCTGTCGAGGCGGTAAAGAAGGTTAACGGCGTGCTCTTTATCTGTGCCGATCACGGTAACGCTGAGCAGATGTGGGACAAGGAGACCAACGCTCCTCATACCGCACATACCACCAACCCGGTACCTTTCATTCTTTACAACTATGATCCGGCTTACACCCTTCGCGAGGGCGGCCGTCTCTGCGATATCGCACCGACTCTGCTTCAGATCATGGATCTGCCTCAGCCCAAGGAGATGACCGGTAAGTCTCTGCTGGTTAAGAAAGAAGATAAATAAGACCAGTCAGGTTTGTAATATAAGCAGGATTAGGTGCAATCCTGATCTGAAATGTAGACCGGCTCCAGCAGATTCTTCATCGGATTCTTCACTGGGAAGATTCGCAGGAAGAAAGCTGAGCAATGGTCACAAAAAGAGCTACCTGAAATTGTGGTATTTCCACAAAAAACAGAGCAGAATTTCCTCTTCGGTTGTCTTCCGATTTTTGGCGTGCTATAGTTAGTTCAGTCAAAAGAATATTGATTACCAGGAGAGTTGAGCAAGGTAAATGAATCAGTATGAATACTGGTTTATTTGCCTTGCTTTTTTATGCTCCGAAAGCAGGGAAAAGCTGTGAAAATCAGCTTCTTACAGCAAGAAGGTAAATGGTAAATCTGAACTGTAAATCAATATCAGGCAGTGAAGAGTTGTTTAAGGAGGAAGCACTATGTATGATGTAGCAATCATCGGCGCCGGCGTTACCGGATCTGCAATTGCGCGTTATCTGTCGCGCTACCAGGTCAAGGCCTGCGTCATCGAACGGGAAGAGGATGTCTGTGACGGCACATCCAAGGCAAACAGCGCCATTGTTCATGCCGGTTTCGATGCACACCCGGGCTCGCTCAAGGCCAAGATGAATGTCCGCGGCTCGGAAATGATGGAAGACCTTTCCAAGGAACTGGATTTCCCTTATGACCGGAACGGCTCCCTTGTTGTTGCAACCAAGGATCAGGATGCCAGCCTCCTTGACAAACTCGCTGAGCAGGGCCGGGAAAACGGCGTCAAGGACATCCGCATTCTGGATGAGAAGGAATTGAAGGAGATGGAGCCCAATCTGGCAGATGATGTGGTCAAGGCCCTCTATGCTCCGACCGGCGCCATCGTATGTCCCTTCAATCTGACCATTGCCCTGGCTGAGAATGCTGCAGACAATGGGGTTGAGTTTTTCCTGAACACTACAGTAGAAAAGGTAGAGCGTGACGGAGATCACTACCGGATCGAGACCGATGGCAAAGTTATCGAGGCGAAGGCTGTCGTCAATGCGGCCGGTGTCTATGCCGATGCCATCAACAACATGGTTTCCACCCACAAGTATCACATCATTCCCCGCCGCGGCCAGTACAAGCTTCTGGACAAGACCGCAGGAAAGCATGTCCGCCGGACCATTTTCCAGCTCCCTTCCAAGATGGGCAAGGGCGTTCTGGTCAGCCCAACCGTTCACGGCAACCTGATCGTCGGACCGACGGCAGAAGATATCGATGACAAGGAAGGCATCAATACTACAAGTGAAGGCCTCGATTCTCTGAGCAGAACCGCAGCGCTTTCGGTTAAAAATGTACCCCTCTATGAAGTCATCACAAGCTTCGCCGGTCTTCGTGCTCATGAAGAGGGCGGCGACTTCGTCCTGGGCGAGGCGGAGGATGCGCCGAACTTCTTCAATGCTCTGGGCATCGAATCTCCGGGACTTTCCAGTGCTCCGGCCATCGGCGAATATCTTTCCGACCTGGTTGCAGAGAAACTTGGCTTAGAGAAGAATCCCAACTTCAACGGCAAGAGGAAGGGCATCCTGGATCCTTCCAAGCTTTCCATGGAAGAGCGGAACGAGCTCATCAAGAAGAATCCGGCTTACGGTCAGATCATCTGCCGCTGTGAAATGATCACAGAGGGCCAGATCCTGGATGCCATCCACCGGACTCTGGGCGCCCGTTCCCTGGACGGCGTCAAGAGAAGAACCCGCGCAGGCATGGGCCGCTGTCAGGCCGGCTTCTGCAGCCCGCGGACCATGGAGATCCTGGAGCGGGAAGTTCCCATGAGTGCTTTTGATGTCACAAAGACAGGCGGCAAGAGCAAGCTTGTCATCGGTTATAACAAGAGAGTCTGAGGAGGGACCGTCATGAAAAACTATGATCTTGTAATTGTAGGCGGAGGCCCTGCAGGACTGGCAGCAGCAATTTCCGCAAGAGATAACGGCATTCAGGATATCCTGATCATCGAGCGGGACGACCGCCTGGGCGGCATTTTAAACCAGTGTATCCATAACGGATTCGGTCTTCATACCTTTAAGGAAGAGCTGACCGGACCCGAATATGCCCAGCGCTATATCGATCAGGTCCTGGAGCGGGGCATTGATTATAAACTGAATACCATGGTTATGGACATCAGCCCGGATAAGAAGGTTACCGCCATGAACCGGGAAGACGGCATGTTCGTCATCCCTGCCAAGGCAGTCATCCTGGCTATGGGCTGCCGGGAACGTCCGAGAGGAGCCCTGAATATCCCCGGCTATCGTCCGGCTGGCATCTATTCTGCCGGTACGGCTCAGCGTCTGGTCAATATCGAAGGCTATATGCCCGGTAAGAAAGTTGTCATCCTGGGATCCGGTGATATCGGACTCATCATGGCCCGCCGTATGACCCTGGAGGGTGCGGAGGTCAAGGTCGTTGCCGAGATCATGCCTTATTCCGGCGGCTTGAAGCGGAACATCGTTCAGTGTCTGGACGATTTCGGAATTCCTCTGAAGCTGTCTCACACTGTTGTCGATATCGAGGGCAAGGAACGTGTCGAGGCAGTTACCATCGCAGAGGTCGATGACCATATGAAGCCCATCCCGGGAACCGAGGAACGCTACGAGTGCGATACTCTCCTTCTTTCCGTAGGACTTCTGCCGGAGAACGAGCTTTCCCGCCAGTCCGGCGTTGAGCTCTCCCGCGTCCACAAGGGACCGGTTGTAAACGATGCTCTGGAAACCAATGTCGAAGGCATTTTCGCCTGCGGCAATGTCCTTCATGTCCATGACCTCGTTGACTTCGTATCCCAGGAAGCAACGCAGGCAGGAAAGAACGCTGCGGCCTATATTTCTCATGGAGAAAAGAAGGCCAAACGCGTAGTAAAGCTGAACCCGGTCGATGGCGTCCGCTATACCGTTCCGGAATTCGTCCGTCCCGAGGAGATGGATGACACCGTAACCGTCCGCTTCCGTGTCGGCGCTGTCTATAAGAATGCGGCTGTCTGCACCTACTTCGGCGACAAGTGCGTTGCCAGAAGAAAGAAGCAGATTTTCGCACCGGGCGAGATGGAGCAGGTAGTTCTGAAGAAGGCGGATCTTCTGGCAGATCCGGATTTAAAAGAGATCACTCTGAAGATCGAGGAGGCATAAGATGGCAGAAGAAAAGAAGAACCTGACTTGTATCTGCTGCCCCATGGGCTGTCAGATCACAGTGACATTAAATGACGGCGAAGTCACGGACGTGACCGGAAACACCTGTAAGCGCGGCGACATCTACGCAAGAAAGGAAGTCACCAACCCGACTCGTGTCGTAACTTCCTCCGTCCGCGTGACCGGCGGCGAGATCCCCATGGTTTCGGTCAAGACCAAGGAAGACATCCCCAAGGGCAAGATTTTCGACTGCTGCAGAGCCATCGAGGACATCGAGGTTCCGGCACCGGTCAAGATCGGCGACGTCATCCTGAAAAATGTCTGCGGCACCGGCGTGGATATTGTTGCTACCAAGAATGTGGCTGCAAGATAAAACATATAATAATCCCTAAATAAGGCTGGCAAGGCTCGTTGATCGGGTCTTGCCTTTCTTTATTTTCCGCTTATTCTGCAGGATATCTGATCTGGATTTTCTCTGGAAGCCTCAAACGAAAGTTTGTGTTTTGTAATCCATACTTTACATTAGTAATTTAGCATGATAAAGTAGTAACACATTAAAACTTTTCACGACAGAGACGGCAGGAAGAAAAAACAGAATGGAATGGGAAATATGAAACCGGAAATTAGAACTACCTGCCAGGGAAAGGGAGAGCTCATATGGAAAAAAGATTAGATCGCAGTGACTGGATGAAAAATACTTTTGGAAAGAAAAACACAATTGGAAAGAAAAAGGCTTTCGGAGGCTTTCTTAAGAAGGCATCCGTCCTGGCTTTGACCGGATGCATGGTTTTCGGCCTGGCAGCCTGCGGAGGCAAGTCTTCCTCCAAAAATACAGTGGATGACAATACCCTGGTCGTCGGCTTCGACCAGAACTTTCCGCCCTTCGGCTACAAGGACGACGATGGCAACTTCACCGGCTTCGACCTGGAGATGGCAGCAGCCGCAGCCAAGAAGATGGGCATGAAGGTCAAGTATCAGCCGGTGGACTGGGATGCCAAGGATATGGAGCTGGATGCCGGCACGGTCGACTGCCTCTGGAACGGCTTCACCATCAACGGCCGGGAAGATCAGTACACCTGGACTGATCCCTACATGGACAATTCTCAGGTTGTTGTCGTAAGAAAGGATTCCGGCATCAAGGACCTCTCGGGCCTGGCCGGAAAGACCGTGGAGGTTCAGAAGGAATCCTCCGCCGAAAGCGCTCTGAACGATGACGATCACAAGGACCTGAAGGCTTCCTTCAAGGACATGCTGACCGTCGCCGATTATAATACGGCCATGATGGATCTGGAGCAGGGCTCCGTTGATGCCATCGCCATGGATATCTTCGTCGCCAAGGATCAGATCAAGGGCAAGGAAGACACCTTCCAGATCCTCGATGATCAGATTTCGACCGAACAGTATGCGGTCGGCTTCAAGAAGGGCAACACAAAGCTCCGTGACAAGGTCGAGGATGCCATGAAGGAACTGGTCAAGGACGGAACCTTCGAGAAACTTTCTCAGAAGTATTTTGGCACCAATGTCTGCATTCTGCAGGCGGATTGATTTGTGAAATATAGGAATTTATTATGTCATTTGGAACAATTTGCCTGCAGCTGGCAGGCGGTATGCTTACAACCATACAGATCTTTGTACTGACCCTGGTCTTCTCACTTCCCCTGGGACTGCTTCTGGCTCTGGGCCGTCTTTCGAAGAATCCCCTTCTTCGAAATGTAGTGCGTGTCTATAATTCGGTTCTCCGCGGTACTCCCCTCATGCTGCAGCTTCTGGTGGTTTACTTCGGACCCTATTATCTCTTCGGCATCAGCCTTTCGCCCAACTACCGGGGAACGGCCGTCATCATTGCCTTCGCCCTGAACTATGCGGCTTATTTTGCGGAGATCTACCGGAGCGGTATTGCTTCCATGCCAAAGGGTCAGTATGAGGCAGCAGAGGTCTTGGGCTACACGAAGAGCCAGACCTTCATGACGATCATTCTGCCTCAGGTTATGAAGCGGGTTCTTCCTTCAATCACAAACGAAGTCATCACTTTGGTCAAGGATACTTCCCTGGCCTTCTCCATCGCCTATGCGGAAATGTTTACCGAGGCCAAGGCCATTGCAGCTTCCCAGCGAAGCATGGTTCCGTTTGTAGCGGCAGCAATCTTCTATTATATCTTCAATGCCATCGTAGCCGGTGTTATGGATCTTTTGGAGAAGAAGATGAGCTACTATCAGGTAGAGTAGTCAATTATTTGAATTTGCCAGATAAACTGTGATTGTCAGACTGATTAAATGAGTTGGTCAGAGAATGATTTTTCTGGATGCATGAAATCAAAAGGCCTGTAACCGCAGTAATCCTTTGATCATCGCAATAAAATTTTGATCATTAAAGTGGAGTAGAAAATGAATGTTTTAGATATGCAGCATGTGAAAAAAAGCTTTGGAGGGGTTCCGGTTTTAAAGGACATCCATCTGTCGGTCGATGAGGGCGAGGTCCTCAGTATCATCGGACCTTCGGGCTCCGGCAAGTCAACTCTCCTTCGCTGCGCTGCATTCCTTGAGACCATGGATGACGGAGAGATGTCGTATCTGGGTCAGAAAATCGTAAGCTCGGAAAACGGGAAGGCGGTCTATATTTCACGGAAGGAGCAGAAAAAGGCCAGAGAGGCCTTCGGACTGGTCTTCCAGAACTTCAACCTTTTCCCGCATTTTACGGTGCTTAAGAACATTACCGATGCGCCGATCCGGGTGCAGAAGAGGGACAAGGCCGAGGTGACTGCGGAGGCCGAGGAGCTTCTGAAGAAGATGGGGCTTGAGGGTAGGGAGAACGCTTATCCCTGCGAGCTTTCCGGCGGCCAGAAGCAGAGAGTCGGAATCGCGAGGGCCCTGGCTATGAAGCCGAAGATCCTCTACTTTGACGAGCCGACGTCCGCCCTGGATCCCGAGATGACACTTGAGATTCTGAAGGTCATCAAGGAGCTTGCGGCGGAGAAGATGACCATGGTGATCGTGACCCATGAGATGACTTTTGCGCGCGATGTTTCCGACCGGATGATCTTCATGGATCAGGGGCTGATCGTGGAAGAGGGCGCGCCGGAACAGCTTTTTGCATCGGAGAATGAGCGGACCAAGGCTTTCCTGGGAAAATATGCGGAGCTGAAGTAATTCCCACACCCGGATGAACAACAGGATTTGAGATTTTCGTCAAAATCTATGACTGCAGTTCGATATAGGCAATTATTTCAAAAAAATGCGCTTTCAATGCTATGGAAAAGGCTGTTTTGGAAGTGAAAATTCGATATAGAAAAAAGTTTTCAAAAAATGCTATAAAACTGGTTTTAAAACACGCATTATTTGAAAAAAGATTGTTTATATCGAATTTTCGACACCTCCGGGGATTTTTAGGAGCAGGGCATCGAAATTATGTCAGCTCTGAGTCTGCTGGATGGGTAGTAATTTATAGCCAGTTTAAATATAGCCCCCGTCCAGTTCAATGACCTGGGCGGTGAGGTAGGTGCTTCCGTGCAGAATCGATAATACGGCCTGGCCGACATCGGCAGGATTTCCAAGACGTCCCATGGGGACGTCTTCTTTTAATGCCTGAAGGTCCTCTTCGGTCAGGTGCTCCCGGTTCATATCAGTGTCGATGACACCGCAGGAGATGGCATTGACGCGGATGCCGGAGGGGGCAAGCTCCTTGCCCAGGGCTCGTGTCAGGGCATTGAGGCCGCCCTTGCTTGCCGAGTAGGCGGCTTCGCAGGAGGCACCTACGGATCCCCACATGGAGGAGATATTGATGATATCGCCGGATTTCTGGCTGAGAAAGGTCCGGGAAAAGGCTTTGTAGGTATAGAAGGCAGAGGACAGGTTGACAGAAAGGATCCGATTCCAGTAGATGGCGTCGAGGTCGCTTAAGAGGCCGATGACCGAGACGCCGGCATTGTTGACCAGGACATCGATATGGCCGAACTTTTTCAGAAATTCCAGGGCCACATCCGAGACGGCGGTTGGATCAGCAACATCGAAGACATAGGTCTCGACGGTGACGCCATAGGCATCGGTCAGCTCTTTCTTCAGCGCCTGGAGACGGTCTGCATTTTTCTCACAGCAGAGGCCGAGCGAATAGCCGTCGGATGCCAGGGCCCGGGCGATGCCGGCCCCGATACCGCGGGATGCGCCGGTCACGAAGGCTGTCTTTCCGTGGACGGACTGATTTGAGTTCTGTGTATTATTGGAAAGATTATTCATGAAATCTCCTCTTTTTCATACCCTATGGCATGGCTTCTTTTTAAATTACTATACAAAATGGAATGAATTTTCCTATCCATAATTATTATCCTATGGATTGATTATTCCGTGTACCCTGGCTCGAAAGCGCAAAGAGTAAAATTTGTACTATGGACATCCATTCCGATTTTGATTATTCTATTCATTAGGTGACCTCCTTTTGTATGCGGTAATTCCTATTACTTTGACTGTTTAGCGGCAATCAAAGTATACAGGTAAATCCACGATGCTACAAATGTGAGGTCACTTCATATTATCTAACATTATACACAAAAAGCCGGCTGATTTTTTGACAGATGTGTAAACTCAATTCAATTGTCAAGCGTAAAATTTCTGAAAATTTACATGAAAGGCATTGTAAGCCCATTTCAGGTTGACTATAATGAAATCATGATAAATCCAAACAGAACTACTAATAAATACCATCAACAAGGGATTTATCAAATTTAAACAAAGGGGTTGATACATATGAAACTTCAAATCACAGGCCGTAACATTGAACTTACAGATGGATTGAAGGCAGCAGTGGAGGAGAAGCTGTCAAAGTTAGACCGGTATTTCAAAGAAGACACACCGGCAAGAGTTACCATGAGCGTAGAGAAGGAACGTCAGAAGATTGAGGTCACGATCCCGATGAAGGGCAGGATCATTCGTTCCGAGCAGGTTTCCAATGATATGTATGTATCGATCGATCTGGTTGTCGAGACCATCGAGAGACAGCTTCGCAAGTACCGCCATAAGCTGGTAGATGAGAAGCAGGATGCAAGAAAACAGTTCAGAGAAGAATTTATTGAAAAGGATGCGGGCGATGAGGAGGAGATCCGCATCATTCGTGATAAGAAATTTGATATCAAGCCTATGTATGCAGAGGATGCCTGCATCCAGATGGAGCTTCTGGGACATGACTTCTTTGTATTCAAGAATGCTGAGACCGATGAAGTCAATGTCGTTTACAAGCGCCGGGGCAACACATACGGACTGATTGAGCCGGAGGAAGAATAAGGCTGAATCTGATTAGAATGTAAAGTTAGCGGGCAGGTGAAAGCAAAAGCTTTCACCTGCCCGCTTTATGTTTGATTCATGAATAAAATTCATGAATCGAGGTCAATCTTGAGCTTATACACAAGTGTATATTTACACCCTCTGAAGCCTGGGTTTTCCTGTAAAAATCATATAAAAGCGATGGTTTAAATTTGTCAAAATAATAGAAAATCCGGCAGGCCTCAGATTACTCTTGTCAATGAAAAACCAACTTAGGTATACTTAGTTTCGTTGAAGTTACGCCACATTTTTTAAAATTTGTGGCGTAAGTCAGAACCTTTAGGGGAGTGGTGGTTCTGACGCATGCGGAGACAGGGGAGATTATATGGGTATTGTGAGGACATAGAGAAAGATCGGGAAATAGGAGAACGATCGGGGAAGATAGGAGAATGTCGGGGTATTAGGAGAATACCGGGGAATTAGGAGAATGCCGGGAAATATAAGGGAATACCGGGGAATTTAGGATGATATCGAATAATACAGGAGGGGGATTATGAAAAATTCATATTGCCTTGAGAATGAGAAGAAGCTCTACGGGGAGTTATTCTGCAATATCCGCGAGGGTATGCGGCTGGATATCGAGGATGTGACCTGCGAGGTCTGTGACAGCGGAGTCCTGCGCCGGCTGGAAAAAGGGGAGTCGGTCCCGTCGGAGCGGATTCTGGAGAAAATCCTGGACCGCTATCTGGATCTGGGCATGGATCCGCACACGGCAGACGCGCTGAGAAGTCACGCCTCGATGATCCGCAGACAGGAGAAGGAAGAACGCAGAAGGAAAAGCGACGCGGAGCAGAAGGTCAGGGAAAGGGAGGTCCTCGGCCTGGTAGCGAATGCCTTTGCGGAGTTACGATATGAGAAGACGGATTCGGCGGACCGTTACCTCTGTGCCGCCAAAGAAATCATCCAGAACATGGAGGAAAAGCTTCCGCTTTCTTCCTATTACATTCAGGCCGGTCAGCTGATTCTGCGGCAGGTCTGGCTGCAGACCATGAAGATGCTGGCTCTCTCGGGAGAGAGCGCCAAGGTCCGCATGGTGCGTGAGGATTCCGAATGGGCCCTGGTCGGCCCGGAGGGAAAGACCACCTACCGGGACTGGAGACAGGCATCTGCAATGAAGGCTGCAATGATCGAAAAGGGGAGACGGGATTATAAGAATGCAGAGCGGGACTTCGGAAAACAGCTGGAGGAGCTGCTTTTCATGCGCTGGCCCGATCTGAATGAAAAGGGAATGTCTCAATATACGGTTAAGGAAAGCGGCAAAATCAAGCCTGAAGACGGGCTTCTTCTGGAAGAAATTCTGAAGTCTTCAGGCGGCCTGCTTCATATCGACATCGTTCTCCTCAATATGTACGGTCTTTATCTTTTCCAGGCAGGAAATCAGGAGAAGGGTCTGCGTTTCCTCATTCATCTCTATGAGGTTCTCCACACACGTCCGCATCAGAATTCCGATGATTTTCACGAGGAAGGGGTTCTCTGCTTCAATATGGCCTGGATGGCTTATGCCATGAACCGCCAGGGTGAGGCAAACCGCCTGCTGGGGCGGTGTATGCTTCTGGCCCACCGCCATGTGGATCTGTCGCTCTACATTCACATCGAAAAACTGAAAATCACGCTGCAGGCCAAGACCGAGGGCTGGAGCGAGGAAAAGCGCTGCCTGGAACTGAATCAGCTCTACCGGAGACTGAGGCAGGAGGACTGCCTGGCGGCAAGCCCCGAGGATTTCAGAAACCGGCCCCTGGAGATCTGGATATTTTAACCCCAATTCTATTCCAATGTGTTATAATAGCGCCGCGCCTTGCTTTATCCTGACAGAGATGAAGGCAGACGGATGATTCTGGTCGAAGTTTTGCTCAGAATCTGCATCCGGGTTTTCCTCGGGGAATTCACCGGCAGGGCAATAAACTAAGAAAGCAGGACGCTATGGATCTGACCATTGACGGGAAAGTGATTTATTATAAAGTGACCGGTGATCCGGACCAGGATAAGACGGTTGTCATCTTACAGGGCTGGGGAACCAAGTGCAGCCTCTATGACAATACGGCCAAATTTCTTTCGGACCAGTATCGGGTCATTCAGTTTGATTTTCCGGGCTTCGGCAATTCCGAGGAACCGGATGAGGCCTGGGATGTCGAGCATTACGTGGATTTCTTCCTGAAATTCATGAAGGCTCTGGACATTCATCATGCCATTCTCATGGGCCATTCCTACGGCGGACGTGTGATCATCCGCCTGTCGGCCCGCCACCAGGAGGACTTCCATATCGACCGGATCGTTCTCGTGGATTCGGCCGGCATCCTTCCGGTAAAAACCCCCAAGCAGCTTCGGAAGATCCGCCGCTATAAGCGGATGAAGAAGCTCATGAATACCCGTCTTTTAACTGAGTTTTTCCCGGATCTCGTCGAGGACTGGAAGAGCCGTCAGGGCTCCGCCGACTACCGCAATGCCACTCCCATCATGCGGAAGGCTCTTGTCATGGCCGTAAATGAAGACCTTTCCGACAAGCTTCCTTTAGTCCGCGAGGATACCCTTCTCGTGTGGGGCGACCAGGATACGGCAACTCCGCTTTCGGATGGACAGAAGATGGAGAAGGAGATTCCCAATGCCGGTCTGACGGTCATTCCCAATACCGGCCATTTTTCCTTCCTGGAGAATCAGCCCCTCTTCTTTCGAATCCTTGGTTCTTATCTGAAAGGAGAGGCTTGATCGTATGAATCCGATTCTTATTCTAATTATTATAGGCATTGTTCTGGAGGGCTTCCTCTGGTGGTATGTCTGCCGTTACAACATGCATATGTTCCAGCTCAACACCTATCGGAACGGGGAAATGAAGCCCTGGCTGAAGCAGAACTGGAAGCGGCAGAGCGTTCTGATCCTCCAGGGACTTCTTGTCATCCTGGGTGGACTTCTGAGAAATCCTGTCCTTCTTGTGATCAGCTACCTTCTGACCGGATTTTCCATCTATTATTTCCATTTTCTGAAGCGTTACCTGAAGAAAAAGAAGCTGGTTTTCACCATGCGGGTCAAGCGGATGCTGGTGACCGATAGTATTCTGTCCTTCGGAATTCCGCTTCTCGTGGCAATCCTCTGTATGGTCTTCCTTTCTCAGGGGGTCAGCGCGGGCGGAAGCCTGAACGGAAGTGCCGGTGGAGCGGCGCAGGCTGGTCCGGCCGGAGCCCTGGGTTTCAGCGCTCGGCTCAGCCTGTCCTTCGGCATCTTCCTGGCCGTCCAGGCTCTTATGACCAGTCTCCAGGCCCGGATCATCATGCTTTCCAACACCATCAATCACCCGATCGAGCAGGGCATCAATCAGCATTACATCAATGATGCCAAGCGGATCCTGGCTGAGAACCCGGATCTTACGGTCATCGGAATCACCGGTTCCTATGGCAAGACCAGCGTCAAGTTCTATCTGAACACCCTGCTGCGGGATCACTTCAACGTTCTGATGACGCCGGGCAATTACAATACGCCCATGGGTGTCGTGAAAACGGTCCGGTCTTCCCTGAAGCCGACCCACGAGATTTTCCTCTGCGAGATGGGCGCCCGCCACGTTGGGGACATCAAGGAGATCTGCGACATCGCCCATCCGGATCTGGGTGTGATCACGGCCATCGGCCCCCAGCACCTGGATACCTTCTTCAACATGGACAATATCGTAAAGACCAAGTTCGAGCTTGCGGATGCTCTGCCGGAGAACGGCCGGATCTTCCTCAACATGGACAACGATTACATCCGTAAGAATTCGGAGAAATATAGACCGGAGCAGATCGTCGGCTACTCGACCGGAAAGAGCGGCTATCGTGCTGAGGATATCCGGGTCTCCCGCCAGGGAACCGGCTTTACCTTCTATACGCCGGACGGAGAGTCCTGCAGATATCAGATGCGTCTGATCGGCGCCCATAATGTCATCAACGTGGTCGGCGCTCTTGCCGTCGCCCATGAGCTTGGCATGACCCTCGAGGAGCTTCGCGTTCCGGTCCGCCGCATTCAGCCGGTCGAGCACCGGATGCAGATGCGGGAGAATGGTCTTGCAACCATTATCGATGACGCCTATAATTCTAATCCGGTCGGATCCAAAGCGGCCGTTGAGACCTTAAAGCTCTTCGACGGCGTCCGGATTCTTGTGACGCCCGGCATGATCGAGCTGGGCGACCGCCAGGAGGAGTTCAACTATATGTTCGGAGGCTATGCAGCCGACTGCTGCGACTATATTCTGACCGTCGGCCATGCCAACCGGGAGGCCATCCGAAAGGGAGCTCTCGATGCGGGCTTCCCGGAGAAGAAGCTTCTGAGCTTCACCCTTCTCGAAGAAGCCATGAAATTTGCCTATCAGATCAAGGACAGGGGACATAAGTATATCCTTCTGGAGAACGATCTGCCGGACCAATATTAAATTTAGAAAAGATTAGGAGGAAGAGCAGTGAAAACAAGAGTAGCCGTTCTGTTCGGTGGAAAAAGCGTAGAGCATGAGGTTTCCGTCATTTCCGGAATTCAGGCTCTGATGAATATCGACACAGACAAGTATGATGTCACACCGGTCTATATTACCAAGAAAAACGAGTTCTACGTCGGCGACAGAGTCGGCGATATCGAGGCCTACAAGGACATCGATGCACTCCTGAAGCAGTCCACCAGGGTCATCTTCGTAAATGAAGACCGCCGCGTTTTCCTGGCACCCTATCCCAAGAAGCACTTCGGACAGAAGGAAATCGAGATCGACGTCGTCCTTCCGGTCGTTCACGGAACCAACGAAGAGGACGGTGCTCTGCAGGGATATCTGAAGACCATCGGCGTACCTTTCGGCGGCTGCGATGTCACTGCATCTGCAGTCGGCATGGACAAGTACATCCAGAAGGCTGTATTGAAAGATAACGGAATTCCGGTTCTGCCGGGCATTCCCTTTACCACCGGCGATTATGCAGATGTGGATACCATGATCGAGCGGATTGAGAAGGAAATCGGCTATCCGGTCATTGTGAAGCCGGTAAACCTCGGATCCTCCGTCGGAATCGGTATTGCCAAGGATCGTGATGAGCTGATCGGAAAGATCGATGACGCCTTTATTTACGCCAAGCGGATTCTTGTTGAGCATGCTATCCTGAATCTTCGTGAGGTCAACTGCTCGGTTCTGGGCGATGAGGATCATGCAGAGGCTTCCGAGATCGAGGAACCCTTCCATACCGAGGAAATCCTCTCCTATAAGGATAAATATGAAAGCAACGGGTCCAAGTCCGGCGGCTCCAAGGGTATGGCATCCGTCTCCCGGAAGATCCCGGCTGAGATCCCGGCAGATCTGTATGAGGAAGTCAAGAGACTTGCCGTCAAGTCTTTCATGGCTCTGGGCTGCAGCGGTGTAGCTCGGATGGATTTCATGATCGATGTTGATACCAATAAGCTCTATTTCAATGAGATCAATACCATTCCGGGA
>JAQYBF010000037.1 GCA_029338875.1 Lachnospiraceae bacterium | reverse complement strand
TGGTTTCGGTCGTATTGGACGTCTTGCATTCCGTCAGATGTTCCAGGCAGAAGGTTTCGATATCGTTGCAATCAACGATCTGACTTCTCCTGAGATGCTGGCTTACCTTCTGAAGTATGATTCTTCTCAGGGACGTTATGCAAAGGCTGACACTGTAAAGAACACCGATCACTCCATCATCGTTGATGGTCATGAGATCGAGATCTATAAGGAAGCAGATGCACATAACCTTCCTTGGGGCAAGCTTGATATCGATGTAGTTCTTGAGTGCACCGGTTTCTATACCTCTAAGGCTAAGGCACAGGCTCATATCGATGCTGGTGCCAAGAAGGTCGTTATTTCCGCACCTGCAGGAAATGATCTTCCTACCATCGTATTCAACACCAACCATGAGACTCTGACAGCTGATGATAACATCATTTCTGCAGCATCCTGCACAACCAACTGCCTGGCTCCTATGGCAAAGGCTCTGAATGAGCTGGCTCCGATCCAGTCCGGTATCATGGTTACCATCCATGCTTACACTGGTGACCAGATGATCCTTGACGGACCTCAGAGAAAGGGTAACTTCCGCCGCAGCCGTGCAGGCGCTGAGAACATCGTTCCCAACACCACCGGCGCTGCAAAGGCAATCGGCCTTGTTGTTCCTGAACTGAACGGCAAGCTGATCGGTTCTGCTCAGCGTGTACCTGTTCCTACAGGTTCTACCACCATCCTGACCGCAGTTGTTAAGGGTGATGTTACCGTTGATCAGATCAACGCTAAGATGAAGGCTTCCACCAACGAGTCCTTCGGTTACAACGAAGATCAGATCGTTTCCAAGGATATCGTAGGCATGACCTATGGTTCTCTGTTCGATGCTACTCAGACCATGGTTCTTCCTGTAGGCGATGGCAACACCGAGGTACAGGTTGTTTCTTGGTATGATAACGAGAACTCCTTCACATCCAACATGTGCAGAACCATCAAGTACTTCGCTAAGTTCCTGAACAAGTAATTCAGCCTGGCTTGATGTAAATGAAGACCTAGAGAGGGTCCGGTCTTAAGGGACCGGGCCTTTTCTTGTTTCAGAACCATTGTTTTCCGGATGGTCTATATTTCTTATAAATATAGATCGAAGGATTTAATTGGAGGTTAATTATGGAACTGAATAAGAAAACAGTTGATGACATCAACGTAAAGGGCCAGAGAGTCCTTTGCCGCTGCGATTTCAACGTACCCATCATCGATGGCAAGATCACTGATGAGAACCGTCTGGTCGGCGCACTTCCTACTATCAAGAAGCTGATCGCTGACGGCGGCAAGGTTATCCTTTGCTCTCATCTTGGCAAGGTTAAGACAGAAGAAGACAAGAAGACCAAGACTCTTGCTCCTGTAGCAAAGCGTCTGTCCGAGCTTCTTGGCCAGGAAGTCAAGTTCGTTGCTGACCCGGAGGTTGTCGGCCCCAACGTCCGCAAGGCTGTAGAAGAGATGAAGGACGGAGACGTTATTCTTCTTGAGAACACCCGTTTCAGACCGGAAGAGACCAAGAATGGAGATGCTTTCTCCAAGGATCTGGCTTCCATCGCTGATGTATTCGTAAACGATGCCTTCGGTACCGCTCACAGAGCTCACTGCTCCAATGTCGGCGTTACCAAGTACGTCAAGACCTGCGTTATCGGATATCTGATGGAGAAGGAAGTTAAGTTCCTGGGCAATGCCGTTGAGAATCCGGTTCGTCCTTTCGTAGCTATCCTCGGCGGTGCCAAGGTTGCAGATAAGCTTGCTGTAATCGATAACCTTCTGAATAAGTGCGACACCCTGATCATCGGCGGCGGCATGGCTTATACCTTCATCAAGGCCAAGGGCTATGAGATCGGTACTTCTCTTTGCGATGATTCCAAGATCGATTACTGCAAGGAAATGATGGACAAGGCTGAGAAGCTTGGTAAGAAGCTTCTTCTTCCGGTTGACTCTGTAACCGTAGCTCAGTTCCCGGATCCGATCAGCGAACCCTGCGAGACTGAGGTTTATGATATCACTGCACTTCCCAAGGATCGTGAAGCATGCGATATCGGACCCAAGACCCAGGCTCTCTATGCTGAGGCTGTTGCCAATGCCAAGACCGTTGTATGGAACGGACCTATGGGCGTTTCCGAGAACCCGTCTCTTGCAGCAGGTACAATCGCAGTTGCAAAGGCTCTGGCTGATTCTGATGCAACGACCATCATCGGCGGCGGTGATTCCGCAGCTGCAGTCAACAACCTTGGCTTCGGCGACAAGATGACCCACATCTCCACCGGCGGCGGTGCATCTCTTGAATTCCTGGAAGGCAAGGAACTTCCTGGTATCGTAGCTGCAAACGATCGCTGATTTATAAAAAGGAGAATATCATGGCAAGAAAGAAGATTATTGCCGGAAACTGGAAAATGAACAAGACTCCGTCCGAGGCAAAGGCTCTGGTTGAGCTCTTAAAGCCGCTGGTTCAGAACCCGGACGTTGATGTCGTTTACTGTGTACCTGCCATTGACATTGTTCCGGTCGTTGAGGCCGTTAAGGGAACCAATGTTGAGGTTGGCGCTGAGAACATGTATGTAGAAGAGAGCGGTGCCTACACTGGTGAGATCGCTCCTGCAATGCTTGTTGATGCCGGCGTTAAGTATGTCATCATCGGACATTCCGAGAGACGTGGCTACTTCAACGAGACCGACGAGTTTCTGAACAAGAAGGTCAAGAAGGCATTCGAGCATGGCCTTACCCCGATTCTCTGCTGCGGCGAGTCTCTTGAGCAGAGAGAAGCAGGTGTTACTCTTGACTGGATCCGTCTTCAGATCAAGTCCGATCTCCAGGGTGTAACTGCTGAGCAGGCTGCATCCATGGTTATCGCTTACGAGCCGATCTGGGCTATCGGAATAGGTAAGACTGCAACAGCTGACCAGGCTGAGGAAGTCTGCAAGGCCATCCGTGAGACCATCGCTGAGGTATATGATACCGATACTGCTGAGAAGATTCGTATCCAGTACGGCGGTTCCATGAACGCCGGAAACTGCAAGGAACTTCTTGCGAAGCCTGATATTGATGGCGGCCTGATCGGCGGCGCATCTCTGAAGGCTGACTTTGGACAGATCGTAAACTACAATAAGTAATCCTGTTCGATTCTTATCCGGGCAGAGCCTCTGGGCTCTGCCCGTTTTTTTATTTATATGGATCTGCAGAAGAACCCTGGCTGTTTCTCTTAAATTCAGCTTTTTTCTGTATGGATTTTATAGCAGATGGTCTTTTCGCGGATTTTTCTCTGTATGGTTTTGTAAAGTCTTTCATGATATAATGAGCGCGTACTTTGAATGGGAGATTGTTAAACCATGAAGAAGAAATCTATAGCAATTCTTTTATCGATTCTATCTGCAGGCATGCTTCTTATGTCCTGTTCCACGGTAGATAATCTGAAACAGACAGCAACAAAGGCTTCCAACACCAAGATTTCAACGGATACCGTTAATTATTCGAAAGCAGATTCCAAAGACCTCGAGGTCATGTCTTATGACGGAGACAGCAGGGCATCTCTAACCCTTGGTCTTCGTTTTGACTATGGCATCCAGGGTGAAAATCAGAACTATCAGTCGGCTCTGAACTGGTATGAACGGTCGGCCGACCAGGGCAATTCCAATGCCATGGTCCATCTGGGCTATCTCTATCTCTTCGGTCTGGGAACCGATCAGAATGCAGACCGGGCCAAGCAGCTCTTCAGTTCGGCAGCAACAGCCGGAAATATGGACGGCAGTGCGGCTCTGGGCCGCTACTATATCCTCCATCCGAATGAGGAAAATGCGGCACAGCTGGCTCTTTCCAATATACAGACTGCTGCAGATGCCAAGAACCCCATGGGAATCTACCTCCTGGGCTATCTTTATGAAAAGGGCATCGCCGTAAGCCAGGACAAGACCGAAGCCATCAGTCTCTATGAGGAACTGATCGACACCGATCCTTCGGAGGTCAATAAGGTCCGCCGCTATCCCTATCAGGAAGCATATGTAAGAAGAGCCATCCTCTATCTCCAGGATATTCTTTCTGAAGCCCAGACTTCGGGCAACAGCTCGGATAGCTCTGCTGATAACAGCACGGACGATTCGAAGAAATCGAATTCTGATTCCAAGGATTCAAACGACAGCAGTACAGAAGATAAGACCAATTCTACAGAGGCAAAGAAGGCTCTGTCCCTCCTTCGTAAGGTAGCCTCGACCAAGTACGCACCGGCTCAGTATTATCTGGGTCTGGTCTATGAAAAGGGCATCGGAACCGGCACCAGCTACACCAATGCCATTACTTATTTTACGAAGGCAGCCGATCAGGACTATGCGCCGGCACAGAACCGGCTGGGCTATCTTTATTTCAACGGGCTGGGTGTCGATGTCGACTATCTTCAGTGTGCCTACTATCAGAAGCTTGCAGCAGCCCAGGGCTATGCACCGGCTCAGATCAACCTGGGCTACCTCTATGAGAACGGTCTTGGCGTAGACAAGAACCTGACCGTTGCCAGGGAGTATTACCAGCTGGCCGCCAACCAGAACTATCAGGGTGCATCCGAGTCGCTGGCCCGGGTGGATCAGAAGCTGGCCTCCAACAGCTGATCTCAAATTAATGAGATTAATAAGAACAACTTAATAGACAGTCTATATTTAGAAGTACTATGATAAATATGTAATCATTGGAAACCTGACCAGGGTCTTACCCTGTTATGGCTGTTACTTTATTGTTGTAACATTCTTATAGAAAAAGGAGCAGTGAACCATGGAAGAATTTCGTCCGATCAAAGAAGGTAAGGTACGTGAGGTTTATGACATTAAAGATGCACTGATCATGGTTGCAACAGACCGAATCTCTGCTTTTGACGTCATTCTGAAGAATATGGTAACTGACAAGGGTGCGATTCTGACCCAGATGTCCCGTTTCTGGTTTGATTACACCAAGGACATCATTCCCAACCACATGATCAGCTGCGATACCAAGGATATGCCGGAATTCTTCCAGAAGCCGGAATTTGAGAGACGGAGCATGAAGGTCAAGAAGCTGAACATGCTTCCCATCGAATGTATTGTCCGGGGCTATATCACCGGATCCGGCTGGAAGAGCTATCAGGAGAACGGAACCGTCTGTGGCATCAAGCTTCCGGCAGGTCTGAAGGAAGCCGACAAGCTGCCTGAACCCATTTATACACCGTCTACCAAGGCTGAGCTCGGCGAGCATGACGAAAACATCTCCTTCGAGCAGAGCATTGCCCATCTGGAGAAATATTTCCCCGGACAGGGAGAGAAGCTTGCCACAGAGCTTCGGGACAACACCATTGCCCTTTATAAGAAGTGCGCTGATTACGCTTTAAGCCGCGGCATCATCATTGCAGATACCAAGTTCGAATTCGGCCTGGATGAGAATGGAAATATGGTGCTCGGCGATGAAATGCTGACTCCGGACAGCTCCCGTTTCTGGCCCAAGGAAGGCTATGAGCCGGGTCATGGTCAGCCTTCCTTCGACAAGCAGTTTGTACGGGACTGGCTGAAGGCAAATCCGGACAGCGATTATCATCTTCCGGATGAAGTTATCGATAAAACCATCGCCAAATACAAAGAGGCCTACAAGCTTCTGACCGGGAAGGATTTCTGATCTATGAGAGAAATTGACGAGAGAGACTTTGTACGTGACAGCGGACTGGACGAAGAGTGCGGTGTCTTCGGAATCTATGATTTCGATGGCAATGACGTCGCTTCGACGATCTACTATGGTCTCTTTGCACTCCAGCACCGGGGACAGGAGAGTGCCGGTATTGCCGTTTCCAATACAAATGCAGACCAGGCCAAGGTAACCTCCCGAAAGGGAATGGGACTGGTCAACGAGGTTTTCTCCAGAGAGGATCTGGATAAGCTGCATGGAAATATCGGTGTCGGTCATACCCGTTATTCGACGGCCGGTGCCTCTACGCCGGAAAATATCCAGCCTCTGGTTCTGAATTATGCCAAAGGCACTCTGGCTATGGCCCATAACGGAAACCTGGTCAATGCCAATGACCTCCGCCGGGAGCTGTCCCAGACCGGAGCTATCTTCCAGACGACCATCGATTCCGAGTCCATCGCCTATCTGATTGCCCGGGAGCGTCTGAAGACTCACAGTGTTGAAGAGGCTGTAAGCCTTGCTTCCAAGAAGATCAAAGGAGCCTATTCCCTGGTCATTATGAGTCCGAGAAAGCTGATCGGTATGCGGGATCCTTACGGATTCAAGCCTCTGGTTCTCGGAAAGCGGGACAATGCCTATATTCTGGCCTCCGAGACCTGCGCATTGGATACTCTGGGTGCGGAATTCATCCGGGATGTCGAGCCCGGTGAGATCGTCACCATTACACAGAACGGAATCAAATCGGATAAGTCCAATCAGATTGCCAAGGATCAGCAGGCTCACTGCATATTCGAGTATATCTATTTTGCCCGCCTGGACAGTGTCATTGACGGGGTATCGGTAAATGCAGCAAGACTTCATGCAGGCCGCTGCCTGGCCAAGGATTATCCGGTCGATGCAGACCTGGTTGTTGGTGTTCCGGAATCCGGAAACGCAGCAGCCATGGGCTATTCCAGAGAATCCGGTATTCCTTACGGAATCGCCTTCCAGAAGAATTCCTACGTGGGACGGACCTTTATCAAGCCTGGTCAGTCCAGCCGGGAATCTTCGGTTCAGGTCAAATTAAATGCCATAAGCGACGTGGTCAAGGGCAAGCGGATCGTTATGATCGATGATTCCATTGTCCGAGGAACAACTTCCGGCCGGATTGTAAAAATGCTTCGGGATGCCGGAGCAACTGAGGTCCATGTCCGGATTTCTTCCCCGCCTTTCCTTTGGCCCTGTTATTTCGGTATCGATGTGCCGGCCAGAAATCAGCTGATTGCCTATCACCACTCTGTGGATGAGATCTGTAAGCTGATCGGTGCAGACAGCCTGGGCTATCTGGCAGTCAACCGCCTGCCGGAAATGGTCAAGGGCCTGCCCATCTGCAACGGCTGTTTTACCGGAAAGTATCCCATGGAGCCGCCCAAAGAGGATATCCGGGGTGAGTTCGAGGAGTAAGTCTTTTATTCATAAAGTGACGATTATTTTCATAATCATGGACAAGTTATTTTTGAAACATGATTTTGAAATGATCAGGAATATAAAGCTGTTCGAAGAGAACAGAAGGAGAAGAAGATGAATACAGATCAGTATATCAGCCCGCTTTCGGAGCGCTATGCTTCGAAGGAGATGCAGTACATTTTCTCAGAAGACAAGAAATTCAGAACCTGGCGGAAGCTCTGGATCGTTCTCGCCGAGACCGAGATGGAGCTTGGCCTCAAGGCATCTGACGGAAGCCCCAGAATCACCCAGGATATGATCGATGAAATGAAGGCCCATCAGGATGACATCAATTATGATGTCGCAAGGGCAAGAGAGAAGGTCGTCCGCCACGACGTCATGAGCCATGTCTATGCTTACGGACAGCAGTGTCCCAAGGCTGCCGGCATCATCCACCTGGGCGCAACCTCCTGCTATGTCGGCGATAATACCGATATGGTCATCATGAAGGAAGCCCTGGAGCTGGTTCGAAAGAAACTCATCAATGTCATCAATGAGCTGGCCAAGTTTGCAGACAAGTACAAGGATCTGCCGACCCTGGCTTTCACACATTTCCAGCCGGCCCAGCCAACCACCGTCGGTAAGCGTGCAACCCTCTGGATCAATGAATTTATGATCGATCTCGAGGATCTGGAATACGTCCTTTCCACCTTAAAGCTCTTGGGCTCCAAGGGCACCACCGGTACCCAGGCATCCTTCCTCGAGCTTTTCCAGGGAGATCAGGAGACCGTTGATAAGATCGATCCCATGATTGCAAAGAAGATGGGCTTTTCTTCCTGCGTTCCTGTCAGCGGACAGACCTATTCCCGGAAGAATGATACCAGGGTTCTGAATGTCCTGGCCGGTATCGCAGCTTCTGCAACCAAGATGACCAACGACATCCGTATGCTCCAGCATATGAAGGAAGTCGAGGAGCCTTTTGAGAAGACCCAGATCGGTTCTTCCGCCATGGCATATAAACGTAACCCCATGCGTTCTGAGCGTATTGCCTCCCTTTCGCGGTACATCATAGTAGATGCTCTGAATCCGGCCATTACCTCAGCCACCCAGTGGTTTGAGCGGACCCTGGATGATTCTGCCAACAAACGACTCTCCGTAGCCGAGGGCTTCCTTGCTGCAGACGGTGTCCTGGATCTCTGCCTGAACGTCGTTGACGGTCTGGTTGTATATCCCAAGGTTATCCGTAAGCACCTGATGGCCGAGCTTCCCTTCATGGCAACCGAAAATATCATGATGGATGCGGTCAAGGCCGGCAAGAACCGTCAGGTCATGCATGAGAAGATCCGTGAGCTTTCCATGCAGGCCGGAAACAATGTCAAGGTTAACGGCGGCGACAACAACCTTCTGGATCTGATCGCAGAGGATCCGGACTTCGGTCTTTCCAGAGAGGACCTGGAGAAGACCATGGATCCGTCAAAGTATGTCGGCCGTGCACCCCGTCAGGTAACGGTTTACTTAAGAGATGTGGTCAATCCCACGCTGGAGAAGAACAAGGATCTCCTTGGTGTGAAGGCTGAGATCAATGTCTGAGTCGGAAGACATAAGAGATATTTTCAGATAAAATTTTATGATGAAATCAGGCGGTTGGCTCATCGGAGCAGCTGTCTGATTTTTTGCGTTGAATTGGTGAAGTTACAGTTGAAACGAGTCCTCAGCAGGCGTATATTTATTCTTATAAATACAATAAAATTAAAATGGTTTAACGGAAATTTTTCATTGTATTTTGACTCGAAACATGTAGTTTTACGAGAAAGGAAAGAAGGAAAAGGATGAAGTTTAAAAGTGCGTATCTGCAGAAGGTTTATGATGGCCTGGAAAAGAGAAACCCTGAGCAGAAGGAGTTCCTGGAGGCTGTAGGAGAGGTCCTGGAATCTCTGGAGCCGGTTGTGGAAAAGAATCCCAAGCTCGAAGAGGACGGCGTCATTGAGCGTCTGGTAGAGCCGGAGCGTGTAATTCTCTTCCGCGTTCCCTGGGTTGATGATCAGGGCAAGGTACAGGTAAACCGCGGTTACAGAGTACAGTTCAACTCTGCAATCGGACCCTACAAGGGCGGTTTACGTTTCCATCCCTCTGTAAACCTGTCAATTCTGAAATTCCTTGGATTTGAACAGATCTTCAAGAACAGCCTTACAGGCCTTCCCATCGGCGGCGGCAAGGGCGGTTCCGATTTCGATCCCAAGGGCAAGAGCGACCGCGAAGTTATGAAATTCTGCCAGAGCTTTATGACAGAGCTCTCCAAGCATATCGGTGCTGACTGTGATGTTCCTGCCGGTGATATCGGTGTCGGCGGACGTGAGATCGGCTATCTCTTCGGCCAGTACAAGAGACTGAGAAATGAGTTCACCGGCGTTCTTACCGGAAAGGGACTGACCTACGGCGGTTCCCTGGCACGTACCGAAGCTACCGGCTATGGTCTCTGCTATTATACCGAGGAAGCATTAAAGACCTTAAAGAATGATTCCTTCAAGGGCAAGACCGTTGTCATCTCCGGTGCCGGAAACGTAGCAATCTATGCCTGCGAGAAGGCTACCCAGCTGGGCGGCAAGGTTGTCACCATGTCCGATTCCAACGGCTATATCTATGATCCGAACGGAATCAAGCTGGATATCGTTAAGCAGATCAAGGAAGTAGAGCGCGGACGTATCAAGGAATATGTTGAGCGTGCAAATGACGGTGCAGAATATCATGAAGGCTGCTCCGGCGTATGGTCTGTCAAGGGCGATATCTATCTTCCCTGCGCAACCCAGAATGAGATCGACAAGGCTTCTGCCGAGAAGATCGTTGCCAACGGTGCCATCGCTATCTGCGAGGGCGCTAACATGCCTTCCACTCCGGAAGCTATCGCTGTATATAAGGAGGCCGGCCTTCTCTATGGACCTGCCAAGGCTGCCAATGCCGGCGGTGTAGCAACCAGTGCTCTGGAAATGAGCCAGAACTCCGAGCGTCTCAGCTGGACCTTCGATGAGGTAGATGCAAAGCTTCATCAGATCATGATCAATATCGTACATAACAGCATCGATGCTGCAAATAAGTACGGCTTCGACGGCGACCTTCAGATCGGCGCCAACATTGCCGGATTTGAAAAGGTTGCAGACGCAATGCTTGCTCAAGGTATTGCATACTAAATTCTGATTTCCTTTCAGAGAAGATTTTCGGGCCGGGAAAAATCCCGACCCGTTTTTTGTTTCCTGATCCGAATTTCTGCTTTCTTCATCCGGATTTATATTGCAGAATGGTCTTAGGAAATGCAGACCCGATCCTGAATTTGAACCCTTGCGAAATTTTCATCCTTTTGCTATAATCTCAATGTTGTGTATCTGACATAACAGATTCGGAGGAATATTTTACAATGCTTAAGAATGTGGTTACCATTTTATTTATTATTGTCAGTGTTATTATTACCGTGATTATCCTCATGCAGCAGGGCAAGGATGCAGGACTTGGTTCTCTGAGCGGCCAGGTATCCGATACCTATTGGGCCAAGCACAAGGGTCGTTCCAAAGAAGGAGTTCTGGGCCGGCTCACCGCTGTCCTGGTTGTATTGTTTTTCTTCTTTGCAGCGGTTCTGAATATCGGAAGCTTCTAAGGAAAATGATCATGTGGGGGTCGCTGGAAACGGTGGCCCCCTTTATTTATGCTGAGACTAGTAATATGGTGCCTCTGAAAGGCTGAATCAATAGATAAAGATCCAAATCTGAGAATTTGTCTTATATGGATCTGGAAAGGCAGTTTATGAGCTGGAAAGATTATCGTCTGGATGACGATTTTATCCCCAAGAGAAAGAGCAAGAAATCAAAGAGCAAGAAAACAGAAAACAAGAAAACAGAAAACAAGAAAGCCGATAACAAAAAGGCCTTAGACAAGAAGGTTTCCGACAAGAAGGCTGACCGTAGAAGATCTGGAGAAAAGAAGACCGATCGGAAGAAGTCTGCTAAAGAATATGATAAGAATGCAAACCCCGACCATCAGGCCAAGATACTTTCCCTTCTCATGGACAAAAATTACCGTCCCATGAAGGTCAAGGAAATGGCCATGCTGATCGGTATTCCAAAGGCAGAACGTCCGGAACTTCAGGAAATTCTGGACCATCTGGTTGAGATTGGAAGCGCTGAGGTTTCCAAGAAGGGCAAATACCGCTTTGCAGATAAATTCAAGAGCAGAGAAGGCAAAGCCTCCAAGGATTCCAGGAAATCGAAGGATGCTGATGCATCTGTAAAGACTGGATCTTCATTTAACAGTGAGAGTACAGCTGACACGGACGAGGCTTCTGAAATCGAGCTTTCTGTATTCCCTGAGGGCTCAGATCCGGCCGAGTATGTCGGAAAGACCGTAACCGGTACCTTCAGCGTTCATCCCAAGGGATTCGGTTTCCTGACCATAGAAGGCTTTCCCGAGGATCTCTATGTGTCCAAGGAAAATCGTTTCGGCGCCATGCATAAGGACATCGTCGATGCCATGATCCTGCCAAAGCCGGCCGACGGCCGCCGTCAGGAGGCCCGGATTGTTTCTGTCAGAAGCCATGGCATCCAGACCGTCGTCGGAACCTTCGAGCAGTCCAAGCACTTCGGCTTTGTGATTCCGGATGACAAGCACTTCGATGAGGATATCTTTATCCCCGAGGGCAGAACCGGCCATGCAGCTACCGGCCATAAGGTTGTCTGCACTCTGACCTCCTATGGTGCCCGCGGAAAGAAGCCGGAGGGCATTGTAACTGAGATTCTCGGTTTCCGGACAGATCCCGGAACCGATGTCCTGTCCATTGTCCGGGCCATGAATATCGATGAGGAGTTTCCGGAGGAAGTGCTCCGCAATGCGGATGCGGTTTCCGGTCCGGTTACAGACGAAGACATGGTCGGCCGTATGGACCTGAGGGATACCCTCATGGTCACGATCGATGGCGATGATTCCAAGGATCTCGACGATGCGGTTTCCCTTCAGAAGGACGGGGATAATTATCTTCTGGGCGTCCATATCGCCGATGTCTCCCAGTATGTCCGGGAGGGCAGCGCCCTGGATAAGGAAGCCTTAAAGCGCGGCACCAGCATCTATCTTGCTGACCGTGTCATTCCCATGCTTCCACACACCCTGTCAAATGGCATCTGTTCTCTGAATCATGATGAGGACCGCCTGGCCCTTTCCTGCCTTATGACCATCAATCCGGAAGGAGAGGTCATTGATCACCTGATTACGGAGACGGTCGTCAATATCAATTACCGGATGACCTATCACAATGTAAAGCGCATTGTAATCGACCAGAATCCGGAAGCCAGAAATGAATACCATGAGATTGCACCCATGCTGGACGAGATGCTGAAGATTTCGAAGATTCTTAGAAAGAGAAGGCACAAGGCCGGCTCTATTGACTTTAACTTCCCGGAATATGAGGCTGTCCTGGATGAGAAAGGCAGACCGATCGATTTCGTTCCCGAGGAACACTCCGAGGCAAACGAACTCATCGAGGATTTCATGGTCCTTGCCAATGAAACCGTGGCAGAAGAATACTGTAAGGCAGAACTTCCCTTCCTTTACCGGATTCATGGAGAACCCGATAAGGATCGGATCAAGGATCTGTCTCTCTTCGTCGAGAATTTCGGTCTGACCCTGCACAGATCCGATGATGAGATCAAGCCAAAGGACATCCAGCAGCTGATTGAGAAGTCCGAGGACCGTCCGGAAGGCGAACTTATCCGCATGCTGACTTTACGGTCCATGCAGCAGGCCAAGTATTCCTCCGAATGCAGCGGACACTTTGGTCTGGCAGCAAAATATTACTGCCACTTCACTTCCCCCATCCGCCGTTATCCGGACCTGCAGATTCACCGGATTATCAAGGAAAATCTGCACGGAAAGCTGAATGAAAAGCGGATCAGCCACTATCGGAAAATCCTGAATCAGGTGGCAGAGGAGACCTCCAGCCTGGAGCGCCGGGCGGACGAAGCCGAGCGGGAAGTTATGAAGCTGAAAAAGGCCGAGTACATGCAGGAACACCTGGGCGATGTCTACGACGGCATCATTTCCGGCATTACCGCCTGGGGCATCTATGTCCAGCTTCCGAACTCCATCGAGGGTCTGGTCCACGTTTCCACTATGATGGATGACTTCTATCACTTTGATGAGAAGAATTACTGCATGGTCGGCGAGCGTTTCGGAAAGGTCTTTCGCATGAGCCAGCCGGTCCGGATTCAGGTGGCTGCGGCCGATACGGAATCCCGTCTGATTGACTTCACGCTGGCGGACTGAAAAAAGGAAGGTTAATCATATGGCAGACAAGAAAAAACCACAGAATCTGATTGCGAATAATCCCAAAGCCCGCCATGACTACTTTCTTGACGAATACATTGAATGCGGCATTGAGCTGGTCGGGACCGAGGTTAAATCCCTCCGGGCCAGAAAATGCTCCATCAAAGAGGCTTGGGTCAGGATCCAGAACGGTGAGGTCTATATTTATCAGATGCATATCTCGCCTTACGAGAAGGGAAATATCTTCAACCGGGATCCTTTAAGGCCGAGAAAGCTTCTCCTTCATAAGAAGGAGATCCTGAAGCTGTCACAGAAGATCAAGGAGAAGGGTTATACTCTGGTTCCGGTCGAGATCTATTTCAAGGGCAGCAAGGTCAAGGTTGAGATCGCCCTGGCACGAGGCAAGAAGCTCTATGACAAGCGTCGGGACATCGCAGCCAAGGACCAGAAGCGGGAGGCCGAAAGGGATTTCAAGGTAAGGAATCTGAAATAAAACGGATTGAGGGGAAGAGCAAACCTTCTTCCGACAGCCTGAATCGGGCATCTTCAGTGAAATTTTCTGAAAATTAGTCCTTGACGGGAAGAAAATCCGCGTATAATATAATATGAACGGGCTAGTAAAGGTTTCGACAGGGATCTTGAAGCTGGTGAAGCGAGCCGCAGGGTGATGCGTTAAATTCCAAATTAAATTTAAACGCTGAAGATAATAATTTAGCATACGCTGCCTAAGCGCAGCGAGTCTGCCTGACTGCACCTGCACGGACAGATACAGGCTTCAAACATGCAGGAAACGGTCTTCCCTAAGAGTTGCGGGTTGATACGTATCATGACTCTACTGAAACCGTAAGGGTGATCATTCCCGTGCGGCAGAGGGAACGTAAAATAATAGATCTACGCTCGTAGAAGAACAGGGGATGGGTTTTTGGACACGAGTTCGATTCTCGTCTAGTCCACTCAGCGGATCGTATCCGAACACTCGGATACGATCCGTTTTTTTCTGCCTTTTTTGCTTTTCATTCATCCGCCCCATAAATCTGTTCATTCATTGAATTCATTGAATCGCTTCATTAATTTTCCGACTTCCTTGTCCCTGCTTCCCCTCAACTGCTATAATAGATGGAAAAGAATAGAAAGACGATCATACAATCTTTGTTTTTGGGAGATTATTATGGAACAGGGTAAGATACTCGTTGTAGATGATGAATCCAGAATCCGGAAGCTCGTAAGAGACTTCCTTACCAGAGAGGGCTATGAGGTTTTAGAAGCCGGAGACGGCGAAGAAGCTCTCAATATTTTTAACCAGCAGCACGATCTGAATCTGATCATTCTCGATGTCATGATGCCGAAGATGAACGGCTATCAGGTCCTTCAGAAAATCCGTGAAACCTCGAAAATTCCCATTATCATGCTGACTGCAAAGACCTCGGAGGAGGATGAGCTCCAGGGCTTCAACCTTGGCGTCGATGAATATATAGGAAAGCCCTTCAGCCCGAAAATCCTTGTGGCCCGTGTCAATGCCGTGATCCGAAGAGGCCAACAGGAGAGTGCAGGCGGAAACGGAGAAGTCCTGGAGGCCGGTGGAATCAGGGTCGATATCGGAGCACATACGGCATCTGTCGATGGCAAGGAAATCGTTCTTTCCGTCAAGGAATTCGAGCTTCTGACCTACTTTATTCAGAATAAGGGTATTGCCTTATCCAGAGATACCATTCTGAACAATGTCTGGAATTATGATTATTTCGGCGACGCCAGAACCATTGATACCCATGTCAAGAAGCTTCGGGCCAAGCTCGGCGACAAGGGCGACCTGATCAAGACCATCTGGGGCATGGGCTATAAATTTGAAGCGTAAAGATAGGAATGAGTCATTTGAAAGAATCAGTCGAAGCAAAGGAAAGCAGTCAGAAGGACAGCCGGAATTCCGGCCGGGATCTGGAAGCGGAAATCCGAGCCGTGAACCCTGGAAAGTCCAAGAAGATTTTCCGCCAGATTTTCCTCAGTATTATCCTGATCATTGGTATTACGGTCGGTCTCTGTATTCTGATGAATACCAGTTTCCTTGGCATTTCCTACCAGCAGGACCGGATCCGGAGCATGATTTCCTCCTATGATACGCTGAAGGAAGCTTCCAGGCAGAAGATTCTCTACAAGAATTCCTACCGGGTCACCTTCGAAAATATCTGTTCCGACAACAGCCTGTCCATTCTCATTACCGAGCCGGACAACAGCATCCGCCTGTCTTCCGAGGAGGAGAGGATCAGTAATGGCATGCAAAACCAGCTGATCGGCATGCTTCTGGATCTGTCGGATGACGATAACAAGCTTCTGAGAGAGAATTCCAGCTACAAGATCGTCCGCCACTACGACAGCCGTGTGGGCGGCGATTTTCTGGTTCTCTACGGCAGTCTGCCGGACGGCAATACCATCCTGATCCGGAGCGCTCTGGAGAGCATCCGCCGAAGTGTTGAGGTTTCCAACCGCTTCCTTCTTCTGGCATCCATGGTCGCAGTCCTGATCGCCGCAATCTTTGCGACCTTCCTGGCCCGCCGTATCACAAAGCCCATCACCGAGCTCTCGGAAATCTCCCGGAAGATGACCCATCTCGACTTCGATGCCAGGTACACGCCCCGAAAGCACACCAATGAGATCGATGAGCTGGGCGTAAATATAAACCAGCTTTCCAACAGCCTTGAGAAGGCCATCGGTGAACTGAAGCAGGCGAATGCCGATCTGAAACATGACCTGGAAATCAGAAACAAGTCCGAGCAGATGCGGAAGGATTTCCTTTCCAATGTTTCCCACGAGCTGAAAACCCCGATCTCTCTGATCCAGGGCTATGCCGAGGGCCTGGAAGAGGGCATTTCCGACAGTCCCGAGGACCGGAAATTCTACTGCGACGTCATCGTGGATGAAGCCAAGAAGATGAACCGCATGGTACAGCAGCTCCTGGCTCTGAATCAGCTGGAATACGGCTCGGAAAACGTCTCTCTCGAGCGTTTCGATATTGTGCCTGTCATCGATGCCCTGCTTTCCAATCTCCGGATTGTGATTGAGCAGAATGGTATTACAGTAGACTTTGACCGCAAGGCCTGCCCCATATGGGCAGATGAATTCTTTGTCGAGCAGGCTGTCAACAACTATCTGACCAACGCCATCCATTATGCCAAGAATGAGAAGATCATCCGGATCTGGACCAGCCCGGCAGAAGAAAAGCCAGGCATCCGGCTCAATGTCTTTAACAGCGGAGATCCCATTCCGGAAGAGAGTATTTCCCATCTCTGGGAAAAGTTCTATAAGGTGGACAAGGCCAGAACCCGGGAATACGGCGGAAGCGGCATCGGACTTTCCGTTGTAAAGGCTGTAGCCGACAATCTGGACAGGAAGTGCGGCGTCTATAATCAGCCGGATGGTGTGGTCTTCTGGATTGAGTTTGATAACTGATGAGTCGGTCTATATTTCTGCATAATTGATGGTTACAGATTTTATAGGCAAAAATGTACAGATCAATCGTACGAATTTCGCTTACATAACGAGGAATGAATGGAGTAGAAAATGTCTGCAATTGATAATGACTGGCTGGAACCCTTATCGGAGGAATTTAAAAAGCCCTATTACAGAAAGCTTTACAATATCGTGAATCAGGAATACCGGACTCGGCAGATTTTTCCGCCGGCCCAGGACCTCTTCAAGGCCTTCCATATGACCCCTCTTCATGAGGTCAAGGTTGTGATCCTTGGTCAGGATCCCTACCACGAGCCTGGCCAGGCCGAGGGCATGAGCTTTTCCGTCCAGCCGGGCGTGGAGATACCGCCCAGCCTCGTCAATATCTATAAGGAACTCCACGATGATCTGGGACTGAAGATCCCCAATAACGGCCATCTGGAAAAGTGGGCAAAGGAGGGCGTCTTCCTTCTGAACACGGTTCTGACCGTCCGTGCCCATCAGGCCTTTTCCCACCGGGGCATCGGCTGGGAAGAATTCACGGATGCGGCCATCCGTGCCGTAGATAAAGAGGAACGGCCTATTGTCTTCATGCTTTGGGGACGGCCGGCTCAGGAGAAGGAGAAGCTTCTCACACCCAATCCCCTTCACCTGGTTTTAAAGGCACCGCATCCCAGTCCTTTATCCGCCTATCGGGGGTTTTTCGGCTGTCATCATTTCAGCAAATGCAATGCCTTCCTCGAGGCACACGGTGAGAAACCGATCGACTGGCAGATTGAGGATATTTAATAGAGAATCGGCTTGAATCTATCTGGATGACGAAGAAAATTTCGGACTGAGCTATGAATGAATCAGATCATAAAATTCAGCTTGAAAACTATGGTTAGATAGGCTAAGCTAAAACTAATTAAGGACCCATGCGACTGGCGGAAAGTGGAAAGAACCACAGGGAGTATGGATGTCAGAATTGTCGACCGCCTGGGCAGATAGCAGGATTTATCCTGCTGTTTACTCAGGCGGTCTTTTTTATGAAGGAGGGACTCATGAACTTACTGAGCGTTGAAGAAGCAGTCGGCCACAATCCTTATCCGGGACGTGGCATTCTGGTTGGAAAATCAGAGGATGGAAAATATGCCGTCGCAGCCTACTTCATCATGGGCCGGTCGGAAAACAGCCGGAACCGTGTCTTTGTCGAGGACGGAAAGGGCATCCGGACACAGGCCTTCGATCCCGCAAAGCTTGAGGATCCCAGCCTCATCATCTATGCTCCGGTCCGTGTCCTCGGATCGGATCTCATCGTGACAAATGGAGACCAGACCGATACGGTCTATGAGAACCTCCAGAAGGGCCAGACCTTCGAAGAATCCCTTCGCAGCCGTCAGTTTGAACCGGACGGCCCCAATTACACTCCCCGGATTTCTGCGGTTTTACATTTCGACAAGGAATTTTCCTTTGAAATGTCGATTTTGAAATCCTATGAGGGAAATCCGGAATGTAACGCGCGGTATACATTTTCCTATGATCACCCGATCAAAGGCGAGGGCCGCTTCATTCACACCTATGTGAGTGACGGAAATCCCCTGCCTTCCTTCGAGGGCGAGCCGGAGCGCGTCAAGATCCAGGGCGATATTGACAGCTTCACCGAAGAGCTCTGGAAAGAGCTCGATCCGGATAACAAGGTTTCCCTCTTTGTCCGCTTCGTGGACCTGTCCACTGGAAAGTATGAAACGAAGATCTGCAATAAGAATAAGTAAAGGAGAGTAAGCGATGAACGAACTGGCATTAAAGTACGGATGCAACCCTAATCAGAAGCCTTCCCGGATTTTCATGGAAGACGGCTCCGACCTTCCGGTCAAGGTCTTAAACGGCAAGCCCGGATACATTAACTTCCTGGATGCCTTAAACGGCTGGCAGCTGGTTTCCGAGCTGAAGAAGGCAACCGGTCTTCCGGCAGCGACATCCTTCAAGCATGTTTCTCCGGCCGGTGCAGCCGTCGGTCTTCCTTTAACCGATATTGAGAAGCACATCTACTGGGTCGACGACATGGATATGGAATTCAGCCCCCTGGCCAATGCCTATGCCAGAGCCCGCGGTGCCGATCGGATGTCTTCCTTCGGCGACTTTATCTCTCTGTCCGATGTCTGCGATGTCCCGACTGCAAAGATCATCAAGCGTGAGACCAGTGACGGTGTCATCGCTCCGGGTTATGAGCCGGAAGCTCTGGAGATCCTGAAGTCCAAGAAGAAGGGCAACTACAACGTCATCGAAATCGATCCTTCCTATGTTCCGAATCCGATTGAGAAGAAGCAGGTCTTCGGCATCACCTTCGAGCAGGGCAGAAATGAGCTTCATATCGGTCCGGATTTCTTCGATAACATCGTAACCGAGAACAAGGATCTGCCGGAATCCGCAAAGATTGATCTGGCCATCTCCATGATCACCCTGAAGTACACCCAGTCCAATTCGGTCTGTTATGTCAAGGGTGGCCAGGCCATCGGTATCGGCGCCGGCCAGCAGTCCCGGATTCACTGCACCCGTCTTGCCGGCGACAAGGCCGACAAGTGGTGGCTCCGTCAGGCACCCGAGGTTCTGTCCCTTCCTTTCAAACCGGAAATCCGCCGTGCCGATCGTGACAATGCCATCGATCTCTATACCGGCGAGGATTATGAGGATGTCGTAGCAGATGGAAACTGGCAGAACTTCTTCACCGAGCAGCCCAAGGTCTTCACCCGTGAGGCAAGAAAGGCCTGGATTTCCAAGAATACCGGTGTCAGCCTTGGCTCCGATGCCTTCTTCCCCTTCGGCGACAATATCGAGCGTGCCCACAGAAGCGGTGTTCAGTATGTGGCTCAGCCCGGCGGTTCCATCCGTGATGACAACGTCATTGCTGCCTGCAACAAGTACGGCATGGTCATGTCCTTCACCGGAATCCGTCTTTTCCATCACTGATCTGACGGAATCTTGGATGCCAAAAACCCGAAATCCTAAGCAAACTGGATTGGGATTCGGGTTTTTCTTCAAAATCGATTTCTGAAATATAATCCGGATCATTCCTTCCGGATTCTGGACAGGTCTGATCCGGATTTTTTATTTTGGTATAGGAGAAAACCTTCTCTGCCATTCCGAGGGGAAATGCAGACCGGACTTCTCTTCGCGAAGCATGCGGCAGAGCTCACTGGCTCGAAGGTCCTTGTCCAGCTGCAGCTTTGCGATTTCCGGAAGTTTTCTTCGGTCGGAACCTGGATTTACAACGATAGGAAGAGAGCTGCCTTCTCGAATCTGAGAGAGCAGTTCTCTTCCTTTTTCTGTAAAGCCAAGGACGCGGAGATACCGGGGCTTTTCTTCATGATTTTCCGGGCCAAGTCCTAAGATCATACGGCAGAAGAGCCGGCAGATATGAGTTCTCGTGATATTCTTACTCTTCAAGGCATCGGCTCTTTCATTGAAGGTCCGGAAGTGAAAGCGGTCCTTCTGCAGGCGGTTGTAGAAGCTGCCTGCATTTTTTGCTGCTGCAGACTCTGCCGCATCCGGATTTATCGAGCCTTCCTTCAAGTCATCTAATAAAAGGAGCCGGTAGTTCAGAAGAGAAGAGAGGTCATCCGGATCGAGCAGAGTATGCTCGGTCCGGCCTTTTTCCAGAGCCCGCAGACTGTCCTTCGGAAGAACATTTGCGCTTAAATTCTTCTGCTTTTCCGAGAAAAGACTTCGAATATAGGAAGCCGACGCCGTATCCCCCTGGACGCCTTCTTCATAGTAGTCTGCTCCGACTCGTCTCATAGGACAGAAATCCATGGAGGAATGGATGGAATCCAGAGCTTTCCGGTACTCTATGCCCAGCATATCGTTGGGAGAGAGAAGGAAATCCTCGAGATGGTCTATCTTTCCGGAAAGTTCCTCCTGGAGGGCCAGAGCTCGGGCGTGAGGGAAGGAATAGCCTTCGGAAAGGTGTTTTCTAAGGGAGACCTGGAATCGAGGCGGCTCTTCCCTCAGGATATCCGCGACCATCCGATAGAGGCCGGGATCCGGATAGCGGGCGCCGAAGACCAGAACGTCTGCTCCGGCAGCCTCAAGAAGGCGGACACCTCCGAAGGCAAAGCCCTCCGCACTGGAGAGGACAGAGGAAACCGGGAGCTCGAGAACCAGATCGGCACCGTTTCGCAAGGCCGATGCGGCCCGGCTGTATTTATCGAGGATGGCCGGCTGACCCCTCTGGACAAAGTCCCCGGACATGGCGCAGATGACCGCATCGCAGCCTAAGGTCTCGCGCGCATAGGTCAGCTGTTTCTTATGGCCGTTATGAAAGGGGTTATATTCACAGATGATACCTGCTGTTTTCATATTCGCTTCTTTTCTATAGTTTTTCCTGCATCTGTTCGATATTGTAGCATGAATTCCATCTTGTTCGATAAGAGAAATCGTCCTATAATAAATTTTGTATGACGTAACGAGGCAGTTCGTGTCTGTTTCAGTCGAATAAATGTTCAGAAAGGAAACGAAGAAATGAAGATCTTAGTTATCAACTGTGGCAGTTCTTCCCTTAAATATCAGGTCATCGAAACCGAGACTGAGGAAGTCCTTGCAAAGGGTATCTGCGAGCGTATCGGCATCGGCGGTGTCCTGGAATACACCCCTAAGGGAGGAGAGAAGGAAATCACCGAGATGAACCTTCCGACCCATACCGAGGCTGTCGAGGCTGTATTAAAGGCCCTGACCAATGAAAAGACCGGCGTCTTAAAGAGCCTTGACGAGATCGAAGCTGTCGGCCATCGTGTCGTACACGGCGGCGAGGCATTCTCTGAAGCAGCTCTGGTAACTGAGGATATGATCAAGGCTGTAGAGAGCTGCAACGATCTTGCACCTCTTCACAATCCGGCAAATATCATCGGTATCCGTTCCTGCCAGAAGGTCCTTCCCAATGTTCCCATGGTTGGCGTCTTCGATACCGCATTCCATCAGACCATGCCGGCCAAGGCTTATCTCTATGGCATTCCTTACAAATATTATACCGATTACAAGGTTCGCCGTTACGGCTTCCACGGTACCTCTCATCAGTTCGTTTCCAGACGTGCTGCAGAGCTGATCGGCAAGCCGCTTGAGAACTCCAAGATCATTGTCTGCCACCTTGGCAACGGCGCATCCATCAGCGCCGTATTAAACGGCAAGTCCATCGATACCTCCATGGGTCTGACTCCTCTGGAAGGCCTGATGATGGGAACCCGCTGCGGCGATATCGATCCTTCCCTGATTCAGTTCATCGCAAAGAAGGAGAATACCGATATTGACGGCGTTATGGAGATCTTAAACAAGAAGTCCGGTGTTCTCGGTCTGTCCGGCATTTCTTCCGATTTCCGTGATATCACAGCCAAGATGGAAGCCGGCGACCAGCACGCAAAGGATACTCTTGAGACCTATTCCTATCGTGTTGCCAAGTACATCGGTGCCTACATCGCAGCTATGCACGGTGTTGACTGTATCGTCTTCACAGCAGGTGTCGGCGAGAACAACAAGTACATCCGTCGTATGGCTATCAGCTACTTCGATTACATGGGCATCAAGATGGATCCGGAGAGAAGCGAAGCAATCCGCTGTGAGAAGCTCCTGTCCACCGATGATTCCACCGTTCCGGTATGGATGATCCCGACCAACGAAGAGCTTTCAATTGCACGTCAGACCTTAGAGGTTCTGAAGGAAAACGGACTGGCTAAATAATTGGTCTAAATTTTTCAAATAATTCGTTTTTTCTGTTGACTTCAAGCATTTACACCGTTATAATCAAACGAGTGTGGATTGGAGAAAACAATGCAGATTGATCTCTCGGATATTATTCATGAAAAGCAGAACGTTACCGTTTCGTCTCATCTGGATATGGAGAAGATCAGTGTGAACGGAATCTCTTATCCGATTGCAGAGAAGAAGCCATTCGATCTGTTTCTTTCTGCCGCAGATGGTAAGAAGCTGGTGATTCAGGCCAGGACGGAAATCAGTTCCATCGTTCCCTGTGACCGATGCCTGACAGATGTCTCAATCCGGGTTCCGGCTGAAGTAAATTTAGAGCTTTCTCTCGAAGACGGGAAGCCCGATCATCTGACTGACGGAGAAGCAGTTAATTTCGTAGAAGACAAAAGTCTGGACGTTGATCAAATGATCCTGGACGAACTTCTTCTTAACTGGCCAGTAAAAGTTCTCTGTAAGGAGGACTGCAAGGGACTCTGTCCTGTATGTGGTCAGAATCTTAATGAAAAGGACTGCGGCTGCAATCGCAAGGTCTTAGATCCGCGGATGGCCAAGGCCCTGGACGTCTTCAATCAGTTTAAGGAGGTGTGATCGATGTCTATTTGTCCTAAGAACAAATCTTCCAAGGGAAGAAGAGACAGAAGAAGAGCAAACTGGAAAATGAGCGCTCCGACTCTGGTTCGTTGCAGCAAGTGCGGCGCTTTAATGATGCCTCACAGAGTATGCAAGAACTGTGGCACATATAACAAGCGTGAGATCGTATCCCAGGACTAATTGTTAATGTGTGATACACAGGAAAATCTGTAAAATCTGACCGGTTGAAATCCTTTGTGATTTCTGCCGGTCATTTTTTTGCCGGCTGCATTCCTTGATTTCAGAGGCAGATTCGTCTCTTCCTTTTTATCCGGACAGATTCCGCTGATCCGCCGGATTGAATTGTTTCTTCGATTATAGTAAAATTTCATGGATAAGGTTATTTACTTACAAAGGAGGACGTATTGAATGGAACCTGTTAGGGTTGCCCTGGATGTCATGGGCGGTGACAATGCGCCTGTGGAACCGGTCAGAGGTGCCATTGATGCTCTGAAAAAGGAAGACCGTCTCCATGTCATCCTGGTTGGAGATGAGACGGAAATCACAAAGATTCTGGGGGAGACAGACGGAGCCAAAGAGGTAAAGGACCGCTATGAGATTCTTCCTTCCACCGAGGTCATTGAAACGGCCGAACATCCGGTTCAGGCAATTACACATAAAAAGAATTCCTCCATGGTTCTTGCCATGAAGGCTGTCAAGGAGGGAAAGGCAGATGCCTTTGTATCCGCAGGAAATTCCGGAGCTGTACTGGTCGGCGGACAGACTCTGATCGGTCGGATCCGCGGCGTAAAGCGTGCACCCTTTGCTCCTCTGATTCCGACGGAAAAAGGGCCCAAGCTCCTGATCGACAGCGGGGCCAGCGTGGATGCCAAACCGGAATATCTGGTCCAGTATGCCCGCATGGGATCGATCTATATGAAGGGCGTTCTGGGAATTGAGAATCCCCGGGTTGCCATTGTCAATATCGGAGCCGAGGAGGAGAAGGGAAATCAGCTGGTCAAGGAGACCTTCCCGCTTCTTAAGGAATGCGAGGACATCAACTTCATCGGAAGCATCGAAGCCCGGGAGATTCCGTCCGGATATGCGGATGTCATTGTCTGTGATGCCTTTGTCGGAAATATCATCCTGAAGCTCTTTGAGGGTGTCGGAAAGACCTTCATGAAGCTTATGAAAGAGGCCTTTCTTTCGAATTTCCGGTCCAAGATCGGAGCATTGCTTGTCATGCCGGCTCTGAAGACCAAGCTTAAGACCTTCGATGTGAAGCAGTACGGAGGTGCTCCCATGCTGGGGCTGAAAGGTCTGGTGGTTAAGACTCACGGCAGCGCCAAAGCCAATGAATTTTCGAACACCCTGCGCCAGTGCCTGACATTTCACGATCAGAAGATCGGGGAAACGATTGAAGAGGCGCTAAAAGCAAGGTAGAGAAGGAATAAAGTAAAAAATACCAAGCCCCAGGGGCAGATTATTTCATATATCGAGAGGAGAAGAAAAATGGAATTCGATACACTGAAGCAGATCATTGCGGACGTACTGGGCGTTGACCCGGAGGAAATCACGGAGGATACTACCTTTACCGATGATCTCGGCGCAGATTCTCTGGATCTCTATCAGATCCTTCTGGAGGTTCAGGACCGTCTCGGCATCGAAATCGACGAGAACAAGGTTCAGGATATCACGACTGTCGGTCAGGCTCTGGAAATGATTGAAGACGCCAAGAACTGATCTATATTTAAAAGAAAGCCCTTTCTCTATCCGGATTCTGCCGGTTCGAAGGGGCTTTTATTCTGAAAGGAATGAAAATGTCAAATAATAATCCTACTTTACAGGAGCTGGAAGACCGGATCGGCTATCAGTTCAAGAATGAAGATCTGCTTCTGCAGGCTCTGACCCATTCTTCCTATGCCAACGAAAACCATATGAAGGCTCTGTCAGATAACGAGCGTCTGGAATTCCTGGGCGATGCTGTCCTGGAACTGGTTTCAAGTGAGTTCTTATACCAGAATTACCCCAATGATCACGAGGGAAAGCTGTCGAAGCTTCGGGCAAGTCTGGTATGCGAACCGACGCTTTCCTACTGCACCGAGGAGATGGATCTGGAGAAATATATCCGCTTAAGCTTCGGCGAAGAGAAGACCGGCGGACGTCAGAGAAAGTCCATCCGTTCCGATGCCCTGGAAGCTGTGATCGGCGCCATGTATCTGGACGGCGGACTGGAGCCTGCCCGGGCCTTTATTCTCCGCTTTATCCTGACGGATATCGAGCATAAGAAGCTCTATCATGATACCAAAACCGCTCTCCAGGAAATTGTTCAGGCTGAACACACAGCACCCCTGACCTATGAGCTGATCAAGGAGGAAGGACCGGATCATAACAAGAAATTCACGGTCCAGGCCAAGGTCGGCGATATTGTGATCGGAACCGGTGTCGGTCCCTCCAAGAAGAAAGCCGAGCAGGAAGCTGCCTACCAGGGCCTTCTCTATGCCAAGAAGAGTAAGAAGGATGCGGGGGATTCATGTATCTAAAAAGTATTGAAATGCAGGGCTTTAAGTCCTTTGCCAATAAGATTGTTCTGGACTTTCATCCGGGCATTACGGCCATCGTCGGCCCCAACGGCTCCGGAAAATCCAATGTCTCGGATGCCGTCCGCTGGGTTTTGGGCGAGCAGAGCGCAAAGCAGCTTCGTTCTGAAAACATGCAGGACGTGATCTTTGCAGGAACCGAAAACCGTCACCCCCTAAGCTACGCCTATGTGGCTATCACGCTCGATAATTCCGATCATGTGCTTCCGGTGGAATATACGGAAGTTACGGTTGCAAGACGGGTCTACCGATCCGGCGAGAGCGAATATCTCCTGAACGGAACGGCTTGCCGGCTCAAGGATGTAAACGAACTCTTCTATGATACCGGTATCGGAAAGGAAGGCTATTCCATCATCGGACAGGGCCAGATTGAGCGGATTCTGTCCGGAAAGCCCGAGGACCGGCGTGAACTTTTCGATGAGGCCGTCGGTATCGTCAAATTCAAGAAGAGAAAGGCTGAATCCGAGAAGCGTCTGGAAAATGAACGGGAAAATCTGGTCCGTGTCAATGATATCCTTTCCGAGCTCGAAGACCGGGTCGGCCCTCTGGAAGCCCAGTCGAAGACCGCCAAGCGCTATCTGACCCTGCGGGAGGACCAGAAGAAGCTGGACGTCAACCTCTATCTGATCGAGATGGACCGGATCGAGAAGGAATCCAAAGAGACTTCCGACAATGCTTCGATCGTCCAGAAGGACATGGAAGCCGGCAGGGAAGAGCTGGAGACCATCCGGAAGAATGCTTCCGAAGTCGAAGAGAAGATTGCACGTCTCGATGAACGGATGGAGGCCATTCACGAGGAAGAGGCCGAAAATAATGAGGCCAAGAGCCGGCTGGAGAACCGGATCAGTCTGCTCGAGGAACAGATCCGGTCTGCCCAGAGCTCGGAAGAGAGCCTGACCGAGCGCCGGTCCCGTCTCGAAACCGAAGAGAAGGAGAAAACTGCCCAGAAAGAAAGCCTGAATCAGGATCTCGAAGCGGAAAAGGGCCGCCTGACCGAATTACGGACCAAGCTTGGTTCCGCAGACGATTCCTATAAAAAGCTCGAAGCAGAGATTAAGGAAGCCAATCAGACCATTGAAAACAGCCATCAGGAACTGGTTTCCCTTCTGAATGCCAAGGCCGATATCCAGTCCGAGCTGCAGAAATGTAAGACCACCCGGGAGCAGGTTCAGATCCGGAAGGCTTCCCTGGTTCGAAGAATTCTGACCAGAAAGACTGAAAATGCCTCGGTAGAAGCGTGCCTGAAGGAAGCCCAGGACAAGTATCTGTCTCTGGGAGAAGAGGAAAAAGCCGGCCAGGAGAAGCTCCTCGAAAAGAAGAACCATCTCTCTGTCCTGGAAAATGAAGAGAAGACCCTGTCCGATCAGAAGCAGCAGGCGGAAAACTCGATCAAGGTCGAGAAATCCCGTCTGGAAACCTTGAAAAATATCGCTGAGCGTTACGAAGGCTACGGCGCCTCGGTCCGTAAGGTCATGGACCAGAAGAAAAACGAGCCTGGCCTGATCGGTGTCGTTTCGGATCTTATCCATGTGGAGGCCAGATATGAAACCGCCATTGAAACCGCTCTCGGCGGCAATATCCAGAATATCGTCACAGAGGATGAAGCGACTGCCAGGGACATGATCTCCTTCTTAAAGAAAACACATGGCGGACGGGCTACATTTCTCCCTCTGACCAGTGTGCATCCCAAGGATAAGGAGATTCCGGACCACATCCTTCGGGAGGTCGGCGTCCTTGGACTGGCCTCGGATCTTGTGGAAACCGAAGACCGCTACCGGGATATCATGCGCTATCTCCTGGGCCGTGTCATTGTCATGGACTCTCTGGATCATGCCCTGGCTTTCGCCAGAAAGACACATTACCAGAACCATGTCGTGACACTGGAGGGCGAGTATTTACGGCCGGGCGGATCCCTGACCGGCGGATCCTTCAAGAACAATAACAATCTCCTCGGACGGCGCCGGGAACTCGAAGAGCTGGAAATCCGGATTCAGAATACCAAAGACAAGGCAGAAAAGCTTGCCGGGGATCTGGAGAAAAAGGCTCTGGAGCTTACAGATGCCAGAAGAGATTTCGAAGATCAGGAGAAGGCCCTCCAGGACCTTGCCCTGAAGAAGAATACGGCCATGCTGGAACTTTCTCATGCAAAGCAGGCAAAAAACGAGGCTGACAGCTCTGCAGAGGAGCTGAATCAGGAAAGCCAGGCCATTGAAGAGGAACTGAAGAAGATCGATTCCGATGAGGAAGAGATCCGGCAGAAGTCCTCTGACTCTGCTTCAAGAGAGACGGATCTCCAGGAGCTGATCCAGAAGACCCAGGCCTTTCTCGAAGGAAAGATGGCCGAGGAATCCACTGCATCCAAGTCTATGTCGGATTTCCAGCTGGAAGAAGCCAATCTGACTCAGAAGGTTTCCTATATTGAAGAGAACCTTGAGCGGATTCAGACCGAGCTTGCAAAGAATAAGGAAGAATACCAGTCTCTGGACCAGGAAAGCGCCAAAGCCAGAGAGGGCGTGGAAGAAAAGAAGCAGGAAATTGAGAAGCTGAAGACTGCCATCCAGAGTCAGCAGGAAGACCGGGAAAAGTTGTCTGCCGAGCGGAAGGAAAACCTTCAGAAGAAGGAGTCCATGAACAGGGACTACAAGAGCTTTTTCGATCAGAGAGAGTCCGTCTCCAAACGCCTGAACGGTCTGGACAAGGAGCTCTACCGCCTGAACGGCCGCCGGCAGAAGCTGGAAGAGGAGCTCGAATATCAGAATAACTACATGTGGGATGAGTACGAGCTCACAAGGCATGCGGCTATGGAATTACGCGATCCCGCCTACAGCGACCGCTCATCCATGAAGAAGCAGCTGACCTCCATCCGGGATGAGATCCGGAAGATGGGTTCCGTCAATATCAATGCCATTGAGGAATACAAGGAAGTCTCTGACCGCTACAATTTCCTGAAAGGGCAGCATGACGATCTGGTCAAGGCCGAAGAATCCCTGATGACCATTATCCAGGATCTGGATGAGGGCATGCGAAAGCAGTTCAAGGAAGGCTTCCACGATATTCAGGTGGAATTTGACAAGGCCTTCAAGGCTCTTTTTGGCGGCGGAAAGGGAAGCCTGGAACTCGTGGAAGGCGAAGACCTTCTGGAGACCGGCATCCGGATCATCGCCCAGCCGCCCGGAAAGAAGCTTCAGAATATGATGCAGATGTCCGGCGGTGAGAAGTCGCTTACGGCCATCGCCCTGCTTTTTGCCATCCAGAATCTGAAGCCCTCGCCCTTCTGTCTCCTGGACGAGATTGAAGCGGCCCTCGATGATTCAAATGTAGACCGTTTCGCAGCTTACCTTCATAAGCTGACCAAGAACACCCAGTTCATCGTGATCACCCACCGGCGCGGCACCATGAATGCGGCCGACCGCCTCTATGGTATCACCATGCAGGAAAAGGGTGTTTCCACTCTGGTATCTGTCAGCCTGATTGACCAGGATCTGACCGATTAAGAAGAAAGGAGTTTCCAATGGCTTTCTGGAATCGAAAGAAGAAAAAGGCAGAAGAAGCTTTGAACGAGAATAAAGAGGAAGGGGTCTGGAGAGTTCCGGATGAAGAGGAGGCTGCTTCTGATAAAGCAGAGGCAGCTTCTGAAGAAATTAATGCATCCTCTGAGAATGCTTCAGTTGAAAGCGGCGTAACTGCAAGCGTTTCTGATGAAGATGATTCAACTGAGTCGGTCTCATCCAATGATCCAGAAGCAGCGTCTTCAGGGAATGAAGGATCTATGGAAGCTGCTTCTGGCAGCAGCAACACAGAAGAGATTCATTCAATAAGCAGTGATACGGATGAGAATTCCGTAGAAAGTTTTGAATCAGCGGAAAATGAACCAGAAAAAGCAGACTTAGAAGAAGCTTCTGCTATGGAATCTGAAGAAGAGAGCGAATCTTCCGAGGAAGAAAAGCCCAAGAAAAAAGAAGGCTTCTTCCGCCGTCTGGTCAAGGGTCTGGCAAAGACCAGAGCCAACTTTGTCAAGAATATGGATTACGTCTTCCGCGGCTTCACCAATATCGACGACGACTTCTATGAAGAGCTCGAAGAGATCCTGATCATGGGCGATATCGGTGTCCGGACCACAGAAGAGATTCTTGATGAACTTAAGGAAGAGGTCAAAGCCGAGAAGATCAAGGAGCCGGAGGCCTGCAGGGAGATCCTGATCCGTCTGATCCGGGACCGCATGTTCGTTCCCGAGGATGCCTATGATTTTCTCAATCAGAAGTCGGTCATCATGGTTGTCGGTGTCAACGGCGTCGGAAAGACCACAACCATCGGAAAGCTGGCCCGAAAATTAAAGGATTCCGGTAAGAGTGTTCTGATCTCTGCTGCAGATACCTTCCGAGCAGCCGCCGGCGACCAGCTGAAGACCTGGGCTGACCGGGCAGGCGTACCCATGATCGGAGGCCAGGACGGAGCAGATCCGGCCGCCGTCGTCTATGACTCCATCCAGGCAGCCAAGTCCCGGGGCACCGATATTGTTCTCGTCGATACAGCCGGAAGACTTCATAACAAGAAGAATCTCATGCAGGAGCTTTCCAAGATGAACAGGGTCATTGACCGGGAATATCCGGAAGCCCATCGGGAGACCTTTGTCGTCCTCGATGCCACGACCGGACAGAACGCCCTCCAGCAGGCCCGGGAATTCGATGAGGTCACTGATGTGACCGGCATTATCCTGACCAAGATGGACGGAACCGCCAAGGGCGGTATCGCCATAGCTGTTCAGTCCGAGCTGAAGAAGCCCGTCAAATACATCGGTGTCGGCGAGACTGCAGAGGATCTGGAGCGCTTTGATCCGGACGACTTCGTTGAAGCACTTTTCCGTCAGGAAGAAGAAGTTTGACAGCGGTCTAAATTTCTGCCAAGGGAAATCGTTCCTGCAAACGCTGATCGCTGTTCAAAATAATAATAAGATTGTTTTAAATAAAGAACAATAAACTGTAAAGGAAAAATACTTGACTGTAAAGGCTTTCTCCTTTATAGTAGGTAAAGCGTGAGGTTAAACCGATGGAGGATAAGATTCGCCAGGGAGATCTCTATGATTTCTACGGCATGCATTTAAATCCGCATCAGAGAGAGGTTTTCGAGGACTATGTCCTGAATGATCTGTCCCTGGGTGAGATTGCCGAGAATAACGGCGTATCCCGACAGGGTGTTCACGATCTGATCCGGCGCTGTACCAGGCAGATGGAAGAATATGAATCGAAAATGCAGCTGATTC
>JAQYBF010000036.1 GCA_029338875.1 Lachnospiraceae bacterium | reverse complement strand
AATCTGTCCTACAGCGTCTCTTGATTTTTAATAATTCTTTTTAGAAATTTATCCGGACTGCAAATGCGGATTTATGGAACGGCACGGATTCCGGCCAATTTTCTGCCGGTCCGATTTCAGTCATATTTACTGAAGGAACTTGGGATCCAGAGGCTCTGCGCCCTTTCTTCCATGGCAGTACTTATACTTCTTGCCGGATCCACAGGGGCAGGGATCATTACGGCCGATCTTCTTCGGACGATGAATGGTCTTGCTCTGCTTCTGCTCCAGATAAAGCTTCTTCTGCTCTTCCTTGGAGAAAATCTTGTCCCATTCAGGCAGGTTGTAGAGCCAGTCAGCCTCTGCATCGACCATGTTCATGTAAAGCTTCTTCTTATCAAAAGCGAGAGAAACCTCTGTGTTCTCATCCATGGTCTCAATGGGGTTCGGCTCAACCAGGCTGTCATTGATGCCATCCAGGAAACCGACCATGTACTTCAGCTCTATCTGAAAGCGGTCTGCCAGTTCTTTTACAGTACCGCTGACAACGTTATCCGGATCTTTGAGAAGGATGGAATAGATCTCCTGCTCCTTCTTGAAATAATCGTCCCAAAGTTTCTTCAGCGCATTGGGATCTGCGTTGCGGTCATAGGCTTCATTCCGCCAGTCTTCCAATAAGCTCATTTCAAATCTCCTCTAAATATTGTATAGTTGTTCCTAAGAACTTCATTATTTTATCAGAAGCCCTGCCACTTGTACAGGAAAATGTCACCTCGAAAATCAAAGGAGTGTCTCATGAAGAAAGTACGTCAGATCCTGGCCATCTTAGGAATCATTGTTTTAGTCGGCATGTATGCTTTCACCCTCTTTGCGGCCCTGACCGACAATCCGAAGACTATGCATATCCTGGGCCTGTCCATCGTATTAACGATTCTGATTCCTGCCCTGATCTGGATCTTCGGAGTTTTCATCCGGATCCGGAAGAAATGAAGAAAAAATCCCCGGCTCTTTCGTTTATCTTCTTCTCCGTACCGTCCAGATCACAATTCCGATGACAATCAGAGCAATCGGAATCAGAAGACCCCAGAGCAGTCCGTACAGTGCGACTGCCTTGGTACTGAATTGAAGCGTTGAATAATTATAGCTCTTGGATGCGATGGAAACCGTATTCTTGGAGCTTTCGCTGCCGAAGGCGGTCAGGATATTCTTGAAGAGCTTGGTATTCTGACCCGGTGCCATGGATTCGACATCATCGACCAGCATATAGGAGGAAGCCAGAACGATCAGATTCGGCTCATCTCCATTGACAGTGACTTCCGTTCCAAGGGCATAGCTTGTGCCTTCCGGCCTGCTGGAATTCGTGACCTTTTCTCCGGTCTGCGGATTTACAAGGCTGGCGCCGGCGGATGTGGTCAGGAAATCCGCTGCTGTATAAGTGTCATTATTTCCAGTCGTCATAGCCACGGCCTGAGGTACCAGAACGGACGGAGACGAGGAAATGCCGTCCGTCAGGTCTGTATTCTGCACAACCGGATAAAGGAGCCAGGAATAGGAGGAAGCCGTGTAGGCATCCGTATCCTCTACCAGACTGTACTGGACGTTGATACCGTACTTGTTCAGAAGGCTGACGTAGTTCGGCGTCGGATTGTCATCATTTGCCACGGCCTGCAGAGACAGGGTCAGAAGGGCCTTGCCGCCCTTTTCCAGATAGGTGGAAAGCTTATTGCACTCATCCTCGGAAAGGTCGGTCGTAGGTCCGTTGATGACCAGCATGGTGCAGTCGGACGGGATGTCTGAGTTCCGGAGATTCAGGCTCTCCGTAGTCATATTTTTCTTTGTGATATATTCCGTAAAGCTGCTGCCGAGATCGGTCTCGTTATGGCCTTCGACAATATAGACCTTATCGCTTGTGTCGCTTGTGATGTTCTGAAGGGCGGATGTGATCTGTCCCTCTGCATCATAGGCCGAGATCTGATAGGAATAGGTCGTATAGCTTGCGCTGTAGACGAAGAGATCCGAGGAGTCGATGACCTTGGACTTTCCGCTCGACTTGTTAACCAGGATCAGACTGCCGCTGTTCAGGCTCTGGTCCGTATACTTGGAAGCAAAGTTGGGACTCTTCGAGGTATCGACGTATTTGACCTTGATATGCGAATTTCCCTCGTAAAGGCTCAGTGTCTTATTGACAGCGTCTCCGCTGTAGGGAACCGAAGTCTGTCCGCTGGTCAGAGAGGTCATCTTCTCTTCTTTCGATTTGGTATTGAGAACGTAGATCGTAATGTCCGTCTTTAAGGTTTTCAGATACTTCTTGGTATCACTGGTCAGAGAATAATACTTGGCCTTGGTCATATCGATGGAACGATAGCGGGAAGGCAGCTTTGTGACTCCGATATTTCCGGCCACAAGGACTGCGGCCAGGGCGAAAATGGAGACCAGACTGAAGGCACCCGTGGTCAGACGTTTCTTACTGATGGTCCACCGCTGCTTCTGGATGACCTGGCATGCCAGAAAAAGGCAGAGGACGATGATCGATACATAGTAGACGACTGAGGAAAGCTGGAGAACGCCGGCCCGGAATTCATCGAAGGGAGAACTCAGATCATAGCAGTTCAGGATCTTCACGAGGACCGGAACCTTGGTCAGATAGTTTGTGATCGAAGACATCATATAGCCAAGGAAAAGAACGGCAACCGAAACAATGGCTGCGATCATCTGGCTTTCTGTCAGGGATGAAATCAGTAGACCGATGGCAATGCAGGCCAGGCCGTAGAGCCAGTATCCGAGAAGCGCCGTGTAACTCTCCTTCAGAGCGGCTTTTCCGAATAGGCGTAGAAAGAGCGGACTGATGCCGATCACTCCGACCTGAATGGTAAAGACAGCTGCCAGGGCCAGATATTTTCCAAAAATGATTTTTCCAACCGAGGACGGCGAGGTCCAGAGCAGCTGATCGGTATGATTCTTCTTCTCTTCTGCCAGTGACCGCATGGTCAGAACCGGCGCTGTAAAGAGCATGAGGAAGATGATCCCGTAAACCGTATTGGCTATGGACGGTGCTCCCTGGGACAGGTTATAGACGAAGAAATATAAACCATAGACGAAGAGGTTGATTCCGAGAAAGAGCCAGCCGACGACATTGGTGAATAAAGCTCTGAAGTCTCTCTTAAATACTGCTGTCATTCTTTCTCACCTGCCTTTTCTGCTTCGGTATCTTCTGTAGTTGAATCTTCATCTTCCGTCTTTGTATTCTCTGTGTCCGTATCCGAATCATTCTTGTCAGTAAGCTCGAGGAAGACTTCCTCCAGGGACTGGCTGACCTCGGTCATTTCCAGGATGGCAAACTTCTGATCCATGAGAAGCTGGGAGATTTCAGGACGGATATCTTCGGATCCCTTGTAATAGACATCGATCGTGGACTCCTTCTCTCCGGTCTTCTGTCTGACTTCGACCCGGTCTATCTTTTCCAGATCCAGAAGAAGCATACGAACAGACTCGCCGTCGCCAAGACCCCGGATGTGGAGATGACGCTCGTTATCAAAGGATTCGGACAGCTGCTCGGCATCCTCGGAAAGAATGATTTTCCCTTTGGAAAGAATGAAAATGTGATCGCAGACATCACTGACTTCCGCCAGAATGTGGGAGGAAAGAAGGATGATATGGTCCGGCTTCAGCTTCAGAAGAAGAGACCGGAAATCACTGAGCTGTCGGGGATCCAGGCCGACAGTCGGCTCGTCCAGGATAACAAGAACCGGATCGCCGGCAAGAGCTCCGGCCAGGCCGACTCTCTGCCGATAGCCCTTGGAAAGATTTCGGATCAGACGGTTCCTGACATCTTCCAGATTGGCTGTCTCAATCAGGCGGTCCAGTTCAGCGGAACGGTTCTTCCTGTCGACTTCCTTCAGCTGGATGACAAAGCGAAGGTATTCGCTTACGGTCATATCCGGATAAAGCGGCGGGATCTCAGGCAGATAGCCGATCTTCTGTTTGGCTTTCCGGGCGTTTTTCAGGATATCCAGACCGTCAATGGTAACGGTGCCGCGGCTTGCGGCCAGATAGCCGGTCATCATGTTCATGGTTGTGGATTTTCCGGCTCCGTTCGGCCCCAGAAGTCCGTAGATGTGTCCCTCTTCCATGGAGAAGGTCACGTCATCGACGACATGATGCTTCCCGTAGAATTTGGACAGATGATTTACTTCAATCAAAATACTGACCTCCCTTGAAGGTGATTTTACAAAAAATGTCGAGGCCCTTTTTGGACCTCGACATCTAGTATACCGATTCACAGGAAGCAGTTTGTGACAAAACTGTTAATATTTTTTACTTCTTCAGAGGAGACTCGCGGTAGATGATATCCTCTCTGGCAGGACCGTTGGAGATCATGGTGATGGGGAAGCCGATCTCCTTCTCGATGAATTCGATATAATCTCTGCACTTTTCCGGAAGATCCTCGTACTTTTTAATGCCGCGGATATCGCATTTCCAGCCCGGGAAGGTCTTATAGACGGGCTTGCAGTCCTTGAGCTTGGAGGTTACAGGGAATTCCTTCAGAGTCTCGCCCTTATAGTCATAGCCGACGCAGACCGGAATCTCATCGAGATAGCCCAGATCATCGACAACGGTAAAGGCAACATCGGTTGCACCCTGTACCCGGCAGCCGTATCTCGAAGCGACACAGTCATACCAGCCGACACGACGGGGACGTCCTGTGGTAGCACCGTATTCTCCGCCGTCACCGCCATGGTTTCTGAGAAGCTCTGCATCGTGACCGAAGATTTCGGAAACAAACTCTCCTGCTCCGACAGCGGAGGAATAAGCTTTGCTGACAACGACGATCTTCTGAATCTCATAGGGAGCTACGCCGCAGGAAACTGCGCCGAAAGCTGCCAGAGGGGAGGAAGAGGTGACCATGGGATAGATTCCGTGGTCCGGATCCTTCATGGTGCCGAGCTGGCCCTCGAAGAGGACCTTCTTGCCCTCTTTCAGGGCTTCGGTCAGATAGAGGGAAACATCACCGATATAAGGTCTTACCCGCTCTCTCTGGGTCTTGATCCAGTCCAGAAGGCCTTTCCGATCGATGGGATCGGTGTGGTAGAGATTTACAAGAAGGACATCCTTGATATCAGCGACACGGTTGATCTTCTCCATGAGGACGTCATCATCCTGATAGAATTCATGGAGCTGCCAGCCGATCTTGGCATATTTGTCAGAATAGAAAGGAGCGATGCCGGACTTGGTGGAGCCGAAGGATTTGCCGGCCAGACGGGCTTCTTCCAGGGTATCAAAGAGCACGTGATAAGGCATCATGACCTGGGCACGGTCGGAAATCAGAATGTTCGGCATGGGTACGCCCCGGCTGGTGATCGTATCGATTTCGTTCATGAATTTCTCGATATCGAAAGCAACGCCGGCGCCCATGATATTCATGATATTCTGATGAAAAGCTCCGGACGGAACTGTATGCAGGGCAAATTTACCGTACTTGTTGACGATGGTATGGCCTGCATTTGCACCGCCCTGAAAACGTACAACGATATCGGCCTGATCTGCCAGGGTATCTGTGATCTTGCCTTTACCTTCGTCACCCCAGTTTGCACCAACTACTGCTGTAATCATTTTTACCTCCTGAAAATTTAATCTCTAAAAAGAAAGCCGGACAGATAGACTCTGCCCGGTCATTTTTACTTCAGAATATCATGTCTGATGCTTGTTGTTACTGCCAGAGAGCCCGGGCCGATATGGCAGGATACACTGAGAGAAAGAGGATCAATCAGAATCTCCCGATCTGGCCAACGCTTTAGAAGCTCCTGACGGAACTCTTCTGCAGCTTCTTTCTCCTGGGTGTGGGCTACGGAAATAATGCAGTTCTTTCCTTCCGGATCATGGAAGCGCTCTCTCATATCCTTGTCGATGGCATCCATCATGATCTGCTTGGCCTGCTTCATGGTACGGGCCTTGGCGAAGGAATCCAGCTTTTCGCCCTGAATGGTCAGAACCGGCTTGATCCGAAGCAGGGTTCCGATTGCGGCAACAGCCGGTGTCAGACGTCCGCCCTTCTTCAGGTATTCGAGGGTTCCCACGGTGATATAGATCGAGGAATCAAACTTGGTATCCTCGAGGAATTTCCGGATCTCTGCAGCAGAGCTGCCCCGATCCGCCATCTTCTTGGCTTCTACAACGGAAAGCTTCTGGGTGACGGAAATACGCTGGTTATTTACGACCTGGACCTTACCGTCATAGTCATCTGCAAGACCGATTGCGGTGGCACAGGATGAGGAAAGGCCCGAAGACATAGGAATATAGACCACTTCGTCGTAGTTTTCGAGAAGCTCCTCCCACTTGTCAATCAGATCTCCGACGATCGGCATGGATGTGGTGATCTTGCAGTCGGGCTGACGGAGCTTTTCATAGAACTGATCCTGGGAAAGATCGATTTCTTCGTAATAGAGTTCTCCATTGATATAAAAAGGCATAGGAAGGACATAAACGCCCATCTCTTTGGCTTCTTCAATGGTAATACCGCTGTTACTGTCGGTTAAAATTGCAACTTTAGACATGGTAACCTCTCTTTTTCAATCACATACCGCTAAAGTTTACCATACAATCAAATTGAAGTCTAGCTGCGCAGAGAACTTTAGACTCTTAAAGAATGGGAACCATGGATGATTGAAAAGAAAGCGAAAATCGGAAATATAGAAAAAAGCGGAAACCTGATCAAACAAAAAAGAAAAATAAGGACCTTCCTCCAGAATGATCTGGAAGGAAAGTCCTTATCATAACTTTCTATGTATCCGGAAGTTCAGATCGGATTACATTACATCATTCCGGGCTGAGGAGCTGCGGGTGCTGCAGGTGCCGGTTCCTTGATATCGGCAACAACAGACTCGGTGGTCAGCAGAGTGGATGCAACGGATGTAGCATTGAGAAGTGCGGTTCTTGTAACCTTGACAGGATCCAGGATACCGGCTTCAACCATGTCTACATACTTGTCGTTTGCTGCATCATAGCCGATGCCGTCTGCAGATTCACGAACCTTGTTGATGATGACAGCGCCCTCAAGGCCTGCATTCTGAGCAATGTAGAAGAGAGGAGCTTCTAGAGCCTTGGCAACAACCTTGGCACCAGTCTTCTCATCACCCTCGAGCTTGTTGGCAACTTCATCAACAGCCTTGATAGCGTGGATGTAAGCGGATCCGCCTCCGGCGATGATACCCTCTTCAACGGCAGCACGGGTAGCGTTCAGGGCATCTTCCATACGAAGCTTTGCTTCCTTCATCTCGGTCTCGGTTGCAGCACCGACACGGATTACTGCGACACCGCCGGCCAGCTTAGCCAGACGCTCCTGGAGCTTTTCCTTATCGAACTGAGAAGTGGTATCCTCGATCTGCTTACGGATCTGAGCAACACGCTCCTTGATGGCTTCCTTATCGCCTTCACCGTCAACGATAACGGTGGAATCCTTCTTAACCTTTACGGACTTAGCACGTCCGAGCATATCCATGGTGGCATCCTTAAGCTCGATACCTACATCAGAGGTGATAACCTGACCGCCCGTAAGGATTGCGATATCCTGAAGCATTTCCTTTCTCCGGTCACCGTAGCCGGGAGCCTTGACTGCAACAACATTGAAGGTTCCTCTCAGCTTGTTCAGGATCAGGGTTGTAAGAGCCTCGCCCTCAACATCCTCAGCGATGATCAGGAGACGTGCGCCCTGCTGTACGATCTGCTCCAGAAGAGGAAGGATTTCCTGAATGTTGGAGATTTTCTTATCGGTAATCAGGATGTAAGGTTCATCCAGAACAGCTTCCATCTTGTCGGTATCAGTTACCATGTAGGAAGAAATATAGCCGCGGTCGAACTGCATACCTTCTACCAGGTCAAGCTCGGTCTGCATGGTCTTGGATTCCTCGATAGTGATGACACCATCGTTGGAAACCTTCTCCATAGCGTCTGCGATCATATCGCCGACTTCATCGGAGGATGCGGAAATCGAAGCAACTCTTGCAATCTGATCCTTGCCCTTTACAGGAGCAGACATCTTCACGATTGCATCAACGGCTGCATCGGTAGCCTTCTTCATACCACGACGAAGAACCATGGGGTTTGCACCGGCTGCCAGGTTCTTGACACCTTCATCAACCATTGCCTGAGCAAGGATTGTAGCGGTTGTGGTACCATCACCGGCAACATCATTTGTCTTGGTTGCAACTTCCTTAACCAGCTGAGCTCCCATGTTTTCATAGGGATCCTTGAGCTCGATTTCCTTTGCGATGGAAACGCCATCGTTGGTAATCAGAGGAGCGCCGTAGGACTTGTCCAGAACTACGTTTCTTCCCTTGGGTCCGATGGTTACACGAACAGCGTCTGCAAGCTGATCAACACCGCTCTGAAGAGCTGCTCTTGCTTCTGCGCCGTATTTAATCTCTTTTGCCATGATCAATTCCTTCTTTCTTATTTACTCATTACTCAACTACTGCGAGAATGTCGTTTTCCTTAACAATGATATATTCTTCGCCGTCCAGCTTAACTTCTGTTCCAGCGTATTTGGAATAGATGACCGTCTGGCCTTCCTTAACCTGCATCTTTACTTCATGTCCGTCAACCATTCCGCCGGGGCCTACAGCGATAACAGTTGCTTCCTGGGGCTTTTCTTGTGCTGCGGATGCAAGAATGATACCTGATTTTGTGGTCTCTTCTGCCTTGACCTGCTTCAATACGACTCTGTCACTTAATGGAACTAACTTCATGATCTAGAACCTCCTTGATTTCGAATTGATTTGTTAGCACTCAATTTAGTGGAGTGCTAATCAACAATTCATATAATAGATGGAAGAGGCCTGTCGTGCAATTTCACGGAGAAACGAAAATCAAATGCTTTTCTATCGATATCTCATTAATACTCTCATATTCTTTGAATTTCTTATTAATTCATTTTTTGAATCTCTGATTATCTGTTTTTTCAGGAATCCTGACCGGTCCACTTCCGTTTGAAGTTATCGATCATGGTTGTACCCCAGCTCTTGGCCAGCTTGGCCAGAACCCAGCCGAAAAGCCTCTGCTTATCTGCCGGATAGCTGCGGATCACGGACATCATGTTGGACAGGGTCTTTGGCTTGGACAGCTCAACTTCATCCGTTGTGGTTTTTCCGCCGTAGGCAAGGGACTGGAAAAGAATGGCGATAAACTCCTTTCGGGTTTCACTGTCGATTCCGTCCAGCCAGCGGCGCATGGTTTCATCGAAAAGAAGAGACTGGTCACTGAGCTTTTCGGCTTCCCTGAAATGATTTCTCTCGACCTGCCAGGAAGTCGGATCATGCTGGAGAAGGCCTGTGGCATTGCTTTTTACAATTTTATGCTGGTAGGCGTTTTCCATGATCATTCCGATGATGGAATGTTCCGGAACGATGGAATGGACCTTGGGGAGAATAGCCTTGAATTTCTCGAGGGATGCGATGGCTTTGTTGAAGCCGGGACCGTCATTGGACCAGACATCAGAAATCTTCTTCTGAACCTTGGGATCGGCAAAGGCTGCACCGTAGACGGCAAAATTTCCACCCTTGCTGTGACCTCCGACATGGATTTTCCGTAAGGTGAAATGGCCGATCTGACTGATATAGGCCGCTGCCTGCTTCTGACCCGGCGTTGCATCCATATAGCTCATATTGAAGTCTTCCTGCCAGCCGACCAGGGTATGATCGGTACCGCGGAAGGCAATATAGATCGAATGATCCGGCAGGATAAAGGAAACAGCAGAAAACTGAACCTCGGTTTCCTGATCAATTTCATTGACATAGGCAAAAAGCTTTGTCCGGCCGAAGCGGCGGGTCTCTGAGGCCTTCTTCAGAAACAGAGGTGCATTGGCAGTAGCTCCGTTTTTATCCGTATCCAGTTCAGAAGGATCGTGACGTTCAAAGAAGAGTCGGGCCGCTTCCTGAATGGTGATCTTCTTTCCGCTTTCCGGAGACGGAACAATGCCGTCCAGATTGGTATAGGAGATTTCCGAAAGAACCAGATTGTCCACCTCATTAAAGGGGTCGGTCCGCATGGTTACATCGTCTCTCCATTCCAGATAGTCCATGATATTCGCCATCGAATTTTTCCTCTCTAAGTCAGTACTTTCAGTTGAATTAGGCTTTTGCCTCGGTTTATTCAGATCTACTCTCTGCAGAGTTTTCCGAAACAGACCCTTCCGATTCATTCAATGAGGAATCCCCTTCGGCAATTTCAGTGTCTGCAGAGGAATCACCGGTTGTATTTCCACCGGAGAAGCTGTCGCCGTAATTCTGTTCGAAGTCTTCCAGGCGCTCCTGTTTCTGCTCCTTTTCCTTCTCTTCCTCTTTTCTCTCTTTCCGGGTCTTCTCTTCTGTCTCGCTCTTCCGGAATCTCCTGGCCCGGATGGCAACCAGGATCTGGGAAAGAATGCCGAGAAGGCCGGCGGCAACAAGAAGGATATAAAAGGCCTGGCTGTTGGGATCCAGGATTTTCTTCAGGTTCAGAATGGTAATGACAGAGAAGGCAATCAGAGCCAGAGACATGAGAAGATTCAGAAACCAGGCGGCTCCCTTCAGCTGCTTCATCTGAATGGTGTGCTGCAATAGAACCACACCCTCAACCAGGGCCAGACAGCCTAAGAGCAGGTGGAAATACGAGCTGACTTCATTGGACCGGAGGATCATGCAGGCCGACAGGATCAGAATAATGATTCCGAAGGCAAAATCATAATTGGATATGATCCGAAACTCTTCCTTGGCAAAGTAGCGGACTGTGCAGGTAATGCCCCAGACCAGAAGAAAACCGATCACGATATAGGTGTAATAGAGGGGCTTCATGCCGCTGATAAAAAGCATGGACAGACCCACTGTCATAAGAAGGATGGAGATCATGATATTGGCAACCAGTGCCAGATAATTGGAACCGTTGTTGGGATCCTTTTCCCTTTTCTTCTCTACTGCTTCATTTCCTTCAAGATCTTTTTTCTTACCTGCCATAGGACACCTCCACTACCCTGCGATTAAAATGACAATCAGATTGGTCAGACCATGGGCCAGGATCGGAAGGGCCAGCTTTCCTCTCCAGAGATAAAGGAGGGCCAGGCCGATTCCAATCAGAAATGCATAGACAAATTGTACCATATTGAAATGCATGGCACCAAAAAGAAGGGAAGAAATCAAAACCGCGGGCAGTCTTCCCCAGAAAAAGTCAATCTGTCCGGCCAGAAGGGCCCGAAAGGTCAGTTCCTCCAGAACCGGAGTTACAAGGGCGGAGGTCAGAATTTTCATCCAGAGGGGGCCGGATGTCAGGGCCCGGTTGGCCTTTGCAAAATCCGATCCGCCGATCAGGCCGAGTTTCGTGCAGATCAGGTTATAGAGTAAGCCGAAGGCCACGATTCCCAAAACGCACAGAAGCTCCAGAGGAAGGTCGGACCTGGAATATCTGACGCTCCGCCTTATATTTGCCTTCCGATAAGCCCAGATCATAAAAGGAATGGTGATGAGGCCGGCCAGAAGGATACAGAAGAGATAGCCCGGAGATTCTCGGAAAAAGAGGAGAAAGACCTGGATACTCAGGTTGTAGATCACAAAATATAAAAGCAGGGGCAGGATCACGGACCAGAGTCTGCTCTGCAGCTTATTCTTATCGTAGTTCTGACTCATCGCTTCACTCCCCGGCTGTCCCGGTTTCCGATGTGAAGACGCTCCAGATGGACGTCATCCTCTTTGTCGGTCTTAATGGACTGACTCTCGCCGTCCTTCAGATAATAGGCGGCCTTCAGCTTCTCATTCTTGCCGAAATGCATACCGCGGACACCGATGGCATTCTTCTTCTTCTCAGGAATGTCAGTAACAGAAATCCGAAGCAGATAATCCTTATCCGACTGGAGAACCAGGGTGTCATTTTCTCCTTCGACGACAGCAGCGAGAAGAAGTCTGTCGCCGTCGGCCAGCTTTCCGGCCTGGGAGGTCTTTCTTGCCACATCAAAGAGGGAACCGTCGACCAGCTTCAGCATACCGCTTTCCGTGACAAAAAGAAGCTTCTTTTCCCGGATATTTTCCATGGTGGTCAGAAGACAGATATTTTCCTTAGTCGTGTCAAAATTCGACAGGTTGTCCAGAGGCTGTCCCTTGTCCCGGAATCTGCCCATGGGAAGATCCAGAACCTTGACCGTATGGAGCTGGCCCTGATCGGTGAAAATCAGAAGCTTGTCGGTATTCCTGCAGAAGAGAATGGTCTTCGATTCCTCATCCGCAGCAGCCTTGTTTCTCTCATAGGTCTGCATGTCGATGACTCTTCCGTAGGCAAAACGGTCGATCAGGACAGCGACATCGATTTCCTCCAGAGGCTTCTCTTCTACGACGGCCTCTTCGACGTTATCGATGACGGTTCTCCGGTCCCGGCCGAATTCCTTTGCGGCAGCCTTGAGATCCTTGATGATGACATTGGCCATCTTGTTCTTATCTTCGAGGATTCCGCTATAAGTTTTAATATGGGCCATGGTCTCGTCATATTCCTTCTTCAGCTGATCCAGTTCCAGACCGATCAGGCGGTAGAGACGCATCTGAAGGATGGCGTCCGCCTGCTTTTCAGTGAAATGAAGACCGGCCGCATCCTTTTTCGACTCTTCGGATTTAAAGCGGATGCCATCGGTCTTTCCTTCGACCAGGCAGCCCTTGGCCATCTTCATATCCTTGGATCCGCGGAGAATCTCGATGATCAGATCAATGACATCGACGGCCTTGATCAGGCCCTCCTGGATCTCCTTCTTCTCCATCTCTTTATTCAGGAGATAGGTGTATTTCCTGGTGCAGACCTCATACTGGAAATCCACATGATGGCGGATCAGAGGAACGATACCCATGGTCTCGGGTTTTCCGTCCACTACGGCCAGCATGTTGACGCCGAAGGTATCCTCCAGCCGGGTCTTCTTGTAGAGAAGGTTCAGGATGTTCTGGGCGTCGGCTCCCCGCTTGAGCTCGATCACGATCCGGATGCCCTCCTTGGAGGACTGGTTGGAGATATCCGTAATATCGTTTGTAATATGATTCTCTACCAGGGCATAGACATCGTTCAGGAATTTTCCGATATTGGCCCCGATCATGGGATAGGGAATTTCCGTGATGACAATGTTCTGCTTTCCGCCCTTGGCATCCTCGATATGGGCCTTGCCGCGGATCTTGATCTTGCCCTCGCCGGTAGAATAGATCTGGAGAAGCTCGTCCTTATTGGTCACGATACCGCCGGTCGGGAAATCCGGACCCTGGATGTAGGTCATCATTTCGCCGGTATTCATGGTCGGCTTCTTCATATAGGCAATGACGCCGTTTACGACCTCTCTTAAGTTATGAGGCGGAATCGATGTCGCCATGCCGACGGCAATGCCCTCGGCTCCGTTGACCAGAATGTTGGGAATCCGGACCGGAAGCACCTCGGGCTCCTTTTCGGTCTCATCGAAATTCGGGACGAAATCGACGACGTCCTTGTCCAGATCCTGGAGGTAGCAGTCCTGACTGACCTTGGCCAGACGGGCTTCGGTATATCGCATGGCTGCGGCGCCGTCTCCCTCGATGGAACCGAAGTTTCCGTGTCCGTCGACCAGAGGAAGCTCCTTCTTGAAGTCCTGGGCCATGACGACCAGGGCATCGTAGATGGAGGAATCGCCGTGAGGATGGAACTTACCCATGGTATCGCCGACGATACGGGCGGATTTTCGATAGGGCTTGTCGTAACGGATGCCAAGCTCATACATATCATAGAGTGTCCGTCTCTGTACCGGCTTCAGGCCGTCCCGGACATCGGGAAGGGCCCGGGAAACGATGACACTCATCGCATAATCGATATAGGATTTCTGCATGATTTCCGAATATTCAGCGGAAATCAGGCGTTCAGGTCTTGCCATAGATTGCTCCTTTTATATCAAGAAATATAGACCATATTCTTTACACATCCAGCTCCGCGTCATTGGCGTGATCGTGAATGAAGGCCCTCCGGGGAGGAACGTCATTTCCCATCAGCATCTCTGTTACATCGCTGGCCATGCGGCCGTCTTCGATTTCAACTTTTTTCAGATACCTTGTCTCCGGATTCAGCGTGGTCTCCCAGAGCTGCTCGGGATCCATTTCGCCGAGACCTTTGTATCTCTGCAGGGTGAACTTTCCGGTATGCTTCTTCCGGTAAGCTGCCAGAGCAGCATCATCATAGAGGTACTCTTCTTTTCCCTTGGCCGGCATGGCCTTGTAGAGAGGCGGCATGGCGATATAGACATGGCCCTGAATAATCAGATCCGGCATGAAGCGGTAAAACAGGGTCAGAAGCAGGGTCGAAATATGGGCACCGTCGACATCGGCATCGGCCATGATGATGATCTTGTCATAGCGGAGCTTTTTAATGTCGAAGTCATTGCCGAAGCCCTCGGAGAATCCGCAGCCGAAGGCGTTGATCATGGTCTTGATTTCTGCATTCTTCAGGACCTTATCAATGGAGGCCTTCTCGACATTCAGGATCTTGCCGCGGATGGGCATGATGGCCTGATACATCCGGTTTCTGGCCATCTTGGCGGAGCCGCCGGCGGAATCTCCCTCGACGATGAAGATCTCGCACTTGGATGCATCCCGGCTTTCACAGTTGGCAAGCTTTCCGTTCTGATCAAAGGAGAATTTCTGCTTGGTCAGAAGGTTGGTCTTGGCCCGCTCCTCGGTCTTCCGGATTTTGGCTGCCTTCTCGGCGCAGGATATAACGGACTTTAAGACCTCGAGATTTCGGTCAAAGTAGAGCTGGATCTCGGTACCGGTCACGGAGGATACTACCTTGGCGGCGTCCTGGTTATCGAGCTTGGTCTTGGTCTGCCCTTCAAAACGGGGATCCGGATGCTTGATGGAGATGACGGCCGTCATGCCGTTTCTTACATCGGTTCCGGTGAAGTTCGGATCCTTATCCTTTAAGATGCCGAGTTCTCTGGCATAGGAATTGATGACCGTGGTGAAGATGGTTTTAAAACCTGTGATATGGGTTCCGCCCTCGGTATTGTAGATATTGTTGCAGAAGCCCAGGATATTTTCATGGAATTCATTGACGTATTGGAATGCCACGGAGACCTGGATGCCGTCGGATTCGCCGCTGAAGGAAATAACGGGCGTCACGGCCTCGTTATTTGCGTCGAGATCGCGGACGAAGCCGCTGATGCCATCGGGCTCATGGAAGGTCACTTCCTCCGGCTCTTCCTTTCTCAGATCCGTGTAATTAATGGTCAGATCCGGATTGAGATAGGCGGTCTGCTGGAGACGGTTTTTGACCTCTTCCTCATTGAAGTTGGTCTTTTCAAAGATTTCAGGGTCCGGAAGGAAATTGATCTTGGTTCCAGTTTCCTTTGTGGATCCGAGAACGGGAAGGGTCTTGTCCGGAAGAAGCTTTAAAGCAGCCTTGCCTCGTTTGAAGTGATCGTGAAAGATAGACCCGTCTCTAGATATCTCCACATCCATATAGACAGAAAGAGCGTTAACGACAGAGGAGCCGACGCCGTGAAGTCCGCCGGAGGTTTTGTAGGCATTGTTGTCAAACTTACCGCCGGCATGGAGTGTGGTAAAGACCACCCGCTCAGCCGGAATGCCGAATTTATGGTTGGCAACCGGAATGCCTCGTCCGTTATCCTTTACGGTACAGGAACCGTCCTTCTCCAGGGTGACATCAATGGTATCGCAGAAGCCGGCCAGATGCTCATCGACCGAATTGTCCACGATCTCATAGATCAAATGGTTCAGACCCTTCCTGGAAGTCGAGCCGATATACATGCCCGGACGCTTGCGGACGGCCTCAAGTCCCTGGAGGACCGTAATGCTGTTATCGTCGTATATTTCTTTCTTTGCCATAGTAACCTCTGAATTGTTAGTTTTTGAAATCGAAAACTAATTATAGCGAATATAAAAGCAGGATGCAAACCTATGTTTGCATCCTGCTCATAATACATACAAAATATATAGTTATTTACAGCTTTGCATATCCGTAGCCGTTGACGATGGCATCAACCGGAATCTTCTTTGCGCACATGGGGCATTCCTGAGCCGGATAGCTCTGATAGCCGGGGATGTCGTCAGGTGTGAAGAGGCTGTAAACCTCCTTCTTGTCCACCTTGTTCATGGTCGAGAAGATGGCTGCGATGCCGACATTGAGACCGCCGTAGTAGCGGATGCACTCCATGGCTCTCCGCTCGGTGCCGCCGGTGGAGATATTGTCGACCAGAAGGAGGACATACTTCCCCTCGATGGCCAGACGGTTGTTCTGACGGAACATAAACTGATGAACCGAGTTCTCTTCCGGTGTGACGACGTACATGGTCTCATGCTTGTTGGTCATCTGGAAATTGCTCCGCTCCAGCTCATCTGCGAGGAATCCGCCCAAGAGCTCGGTTCCGTCCAGGCAGACGATGGTATCGACCGTATAGACATGATTCTGAAGACGCTCCCGCAAAGCTTTGGCTGCTTTCTTGGCTTCACTGACTCTGACCTTGATCCGGGTGATGTCGATATAGAAATTCGTGTGGGATGCGCCGGCTGCGAAGTGGCCGGGAGCCGCATTGATCGTAATCTGCGGATCATGCTTCGCATAGAACTTGGTGATTCTGCTTTCGATATCGTTTGCCATAAAATTACCCCCTTTACAATTTCAAGCAAAAATATATCCGCCAGGTGATCCTTCGACCGGTCTGTATTTGATCCTGAGGAATCAAAAAACGCCGATAAATCTGTTTTTATTTTACACCAGTTGAGCCGAAGCCGCCACGGGATTTATTGTCCAGATGATCGGTTTCTTCGAAGGTGATTCTCGGCTGATGTTCGAGAATCCGAAACTGGGCGATCCGGTCATTGACATGAAGCTCGCAGTCACGGGTCGCATAGACCGGCATGCGGATGATATCATTGTCGCCGCAGTAGGACTCATCCACAACGCCCATGGCATTGGTCTGAATCAGGCCGAAATTCTTGAAGGTCGAACTTCTGGCGACGATCAGCATCTCGTAGCCCTTGGGAAGCTCCACGGAAATACCCATATCAATCAGCCTGAAATCCCCCTTCTTCAAGCTGACATTCTCTGCGACCCGAAGGTCGATCCAGTCGGATTTCCCGTCGATATAGGTCAGTTTCTCGATCTCTTTATTGTGATATTTGATCCGGATGGTTTCTTCTCTCATACAAATCTAAGCCTTTCGTCTTCTTTTTTCTTGTCTCTGGTCATCAGGGAAAGCACGGCTTCCCGGCAGTCCTTTCCATCGAAAAGGACATGGTTGACTTCCGTGATAATGGGAAGCTCAACACCGTACTTGTCGCCGAGTCTGGCTGCAGCCTTGGCCGAATAGACACCCTCGACCACCATGGCAACCTTCTTCATGGCATCTTCCATCTTCATTCCCTGGCCGATATAGACACCGGCACGACGGTTTCTGCTGTGCCGGCTCTGACAGGTGACGATCAGGTCTCCGATGCCGGTCAGTCCCGAAAGGGTCTCCGGCTGGCCTCCCATGGCCGTGGCAAGGGCTGTGATTTCCTTGATGCCCCGTGTGATCAGAGCGGCCTTGGCGTTGTCGCCGAAGCCCAGGCCGTCCGACATGCCGGCTGCCAGGGCGATGACGTTCTTCAGGGATCCGCCGATCTCGATTCCGATAACATCCGGGCTGGTATAGACACGGAACATCTCATTCATGAAGAATTCCTGGGTCATAATGGCCAGATCCCGGTCTCTGGCACCTGCAACCACTACGGTCGGCATACCGATCGCCACTTCTTCCGCATGGCTGGGGCCGCTCAGGATCCCGACATCAGCCTCCGGCAGAACATCTTCAATGATCTCGACCTGGGTCATCAGGGTGGCTTCCTCGATTCCCTTGGTCACTGTGATGATTCTCTGTTTCGGAGAAAGATAGGGCTTTATCTTCTCTGCTGTTTCCCGCGTTGCTGTGGAAGGAACCGCCATGACCAGAAGATCCTTGTCCCAGACGGCATCCTCCAGATTATCCGTAAAATGAAGCCGTTCCGGCAAGATGACACCGGGCAGCTTACTCTCATTTTTATGGGTCCGCTTCAGTTCCTCCACCTGATCTCTTCTATGGGACCAGAGAGTGACCTGATGTCCGTTCCCGGACAGAAGAATGGCCAGAGCCGTTCCCCAGGAACCTGCACCTAAAATGGAAATTTCTGCCATGTATACCTCCAGATACGATAGAATCCTCAGACTGACGGATTCCTGATGATGGGTTCATGTTTATGGATTTCGGAACCATAATTGAAAATTCATATTTCAGGCTTCAGGCACTGGTCTTGGGATGAAAGGAGAACTTGTTTTCATTTCCCTTCAGAAGACGCCCGATATTGGACCGGTGCTTGATGATCGCCATGATTCCGACAATAGAGATCAGAATCAGAGCTTCGATATTGCCTGTCTTTTCGTAATGAAACCATCCGCAGAAAAAGTAGATCACTGCCTGAACGGGCAGTGATAAGGCCGCAAAGATGGATCCCAGACTGATATAGCGTTTCCATGCCACCAGAATGACAAAGACGGCCGCAGCCACGATCAGCATGCTCGGCTCCACAACGATCAGAAAACCGAGACCGGTGGCAATGCCCTTTCCGCCCTTGAAACGGAAATAGCAGGGATACATATGGCCGAGGACTGCACCGAAGGCCGCATAGAGACGAAGAATTTTAAGATCCGGCCCTATAACCCAGGAATAGTGGGAAAAAATCAGCGTGACAACAAGAGCTGCCAGAACCGCTTTCATGCAGTCTACGATCAGGGTCAGAATTCCGGCCCGAAGTCCCATAACCCGGAGAGTGTTTGTCGTTCCGACATTTCCGCTTCCCCTGGTCCGGATATCGATATGATGGAGTCTTCCGGTCAGATAGCCCCAGAGAATGAGTCCGCAGCCATATCCGATCAGAAGGCTGATCAGTCTGGCACCGATCATTCGCTGTCCTCCTTCCGTTCTCTTGTGATGAAATGTAAGGCGGTTCCCTCAAAACCGAAGGATTCCCGGATCCGGTTCTCCAGATAGCGGACATAGGAGAAATGCATGAGATCCTTGTAATTTACAAAGAAGACAAAGGTAGGCGGCTTGACGGAAACCTGTGTCGCATAATAGATCCGGAGTCTTCTGCCCTTGTCCATAGGCGGCTGCTGCATGGCAACGGCCTCTGCGATGATCTCGTTCAGAACACCGGTCTGCACGCGAAGGGTGGAATTATTGAGAACCGTATCGATGGCGTCATAAATCTTATTGACACGGAGTCCGGTCTTTGCAGATACAAAGAGAATCAGGGCATACTGCATGAAAGCCAGGGTGGAACGGATCTTTTCGGTCTGCCGGTAGATGGTCTTGTCGTCTTTTTCTACTGCATCCCATTTGTTGACCAGGATAATGATGCCCTTGCCCTGCTCATGGGCGATGCCGGCAATCTTGGCATCCTGTTCTGTGACTCCCTCGGTGCCGTCAATCATAATGAGAACGACATCGGCCTTATCCACGGCTGAAACGGCACGAATGACCGAATAGCGCTCCAGATCCTCCTTGACCTTGGACTTTCTTCGGAGTCCGGCGGTATCGATGAAAATATAGTCCCTGCCGTGATAGGTGACACGGGTATCAACGGCATCTCTCGTGGTTCCGGCAATATCGGAGACGATGGAACGGTCGGAACCGGAAAGACGGTTGACCAGGGAAGATTTTCCGACATTGGGCTTTCCGATGATGGCGATCTTCGGCGTGTCATCATCCTCTTCCTCCTTGGTCTTGTCCGGAAAATAGGAAATGACCTTATCGAGAAGGTCACCGAAGCCGATCTGGTTGACCGAGGAAATCGGCATAGGATCTCCAATGCCGAGATTGTAGAATTCGTAGACGTCGGCCTCATATTTCTTGAAATCATCGACCTTATTTACGACCAGAATAACCGGCTTGTGGGAGCGGCGGAGCATATCGCAGACCCGCATATCCGCATCCTGAAGTCCCTGTCTTACATCAGTGATAAAGAGAATGACATCAGCCGTATCGATGGCAATCTGGGCCTGATCTCTCATCTGGCTTAAAATGACATCATCGGAATCCGGCTCGATTCCACCGGTATCGATGATGGTAAATTCCCGGTCCAGCCAGCTGCAGTCGGCATAGATCCTGTCCCGGGTTACACCCGGCGTATCCTTGACGATGGAGATTCTCTCTCCGGCAAGGGCATTGAAAAGTGTGGATTTGCCGACGTTGGGGCGGCCGACAATCGCAACAACAGGTTTACTCATATTGTGATCCTTCCATTTGGTTTGCTATCTATATTCTTCTACGGAAATTCCGTGAAGTTCATTTTCTGTTCAGGGAAAACTTCTTTCCTTGGATTTTTATTTCCCGGTATAGGGGAAGGCATTGCGGATATGTCTGACTCTTCCATCCGCATCGATCCCGACCACGTCAAAACGGATCGGTGTATCCTCAGAATAGCCTTTTTCCTGAAGAAAATACAGAGCCGTTTTCGAGATCTGCCATCTCTTGTGATAATCCACAGCTTCGGTCGGGTCTCCGGAGATTCCGCCGGACCGGTATTTTACTTCGATGAAAACGAGATAGTCCGTCAGTGCCTTTTGATTTCCAATCTCCTCTTCTGCTTTTTCTTTCCCGATTAAATCAATCTCTCCCATCCGGCTTCGATAATTCCTGGCAATAATTTCCATTCCCTGATCTTCCAGATAGGAGGCAGCAAGGCTCTCAAAATAAGAACCGACAGAGCGCTTGTTAATCATTCCAAAACTCCCCAAAAAATCATATAAAGTGTCCGATGAAGCTTCTTCTGTGAATGGGGCAGGGACCGTATTTCTTCAGAGCTTCAATATGGTCCTTGGTCCCGTAGCCCTTGTTTTCCCGGAAATGATATTCGGGATAGAGGGCATCCATTTCTTCCATGTAGTGATCCCGGGTCACCTTGGCCAGAATACTGGCGGCGCCGATCGAGATCGACTTGGCATCGCCCTTGATGATGCTGACCTCCGGAATAGTCACTTCAGGAATGTGGACCGCATCGATCAGAAGGAGATCCGGCCTTTTTTCCAACTTTTCTATGGCAAAGCGCATGGCCTCATAGGTGGCCTGGAGAATATTGATCTCATCAATCCGCTCGGGCGGATTGACACCGATGGCATAGGAAACGGCATTCTCCTTCAGGATCGGGAAGAGCTCCTCTCTCTGTTTTTCGGACAGTTTCTTGGAATCGTTGATCCCGTGAATCCGGCATCCTTTCGGAAGAATAACCGCACAGGTCATGACGGGTCCGGCCAGTGGTCCCCGGCCGACTTCATCGATTCCGGCAATCAGGTCATATTCAGATCCATATTTCTTTTCAAAATAGGACAGCTGATCAATTCTTTCTTCTTCCTTCTGCCAGGCATTGACCGCTTTACCGGCTCTCTGAACCAGCTTCTGCACGCCGCTTCGTTCATCGCCCTGATAGGTCCGGATAAAGGTTCTGAGATTCTCAGGCTGTCCGGAAGATCTGGCCAGGGCCTCTTTCAGCTGATCCTGAATGTCTTTCATTTTCTCGGTCATTTAGGGCACCAGTCCTTTGATTTTATTGAAAGGGTAAATCCTGCAGAGGGCTCTGCCGATAATTTTACTTCGATGGATGGGGCCGACCTGAGGAAAACGACTGTCCAGACTGTTATTCCGGTTGTCTCCCATGACGAAGTATTCGTCATCGCCGAGCGTAATCGGGGTAATGGCATCGCCCGGATTCTGTATGGTTTCTCTGCCGTAGTTTTCCTTCAGAATTTTTCCGTTGATCAGGATATTTCCGGAGGCATCGATCTGAACCGTTTCTCCCGGCAGACCGATCACACGTTTGATGAAATAGGTCTTCGGATCCTCCGGATCCGGGAAAATGACGATTTCAAAGCGCTTAGGCGACCGAAAATGATAGGTCAGCTTGTCAACGATCAGATTGTCTCCGTTGGAAAGAGTGGATTCCATGGAGGATCCGCTGACAATGGTCCGCTGGCCGACAAAATTCACGATTACCAGGGCAAAGATCGCCACCAGGGCGATATAGATCAGCATGCTGATAATTTTCCGGCTTCTGCTCTCCCCGTTCTCGCTCTCGTCATCATATTGTAATTCGTCTACAGGACGATGATCTTTATTGTTTTTCATTTTTCTTCCGGTAATTTCTCACTAGCATATTATGGCATTCATTGCCTTCTCTGTTCTCAGGATTCTGCCGGTACCTCCAGGCTTACCCGGCCGAGCTTTCCGCTTCGGAATTCCGTGACAAGTATTTCCGCCATACGTTCGCTATTGACCTGGCCGCCCGGCAGAAGGATCTGCCGCTTTCTGGCAAGATCTGTCAGAACCTCATGGGCAGGCTCTTCTCCCACCGGAAAATAGCGCTGCTCCAGCATGCCAGGATACTGTTCTCTCAGGAAGTCAATGATCTGGCAGGCCAGCTCTTCCATGGGAATCCGTTCATCGGAGATGGCTCCGCACATGGCTAAATGCAGACCAACCTCTTCAGATTCAAACTTCGGCCAGAGAATACCCGGCGTATCGAGGAGATCAATCTGGGAAGAGGTGTGAATCCACTGCTTTCCCCGGGTGACACCCGGCTTGTTTCCGGTCTTGGCCTGGGATTTCCGAGTCAGAAGATTGATGAAGGTGGATTTTCCGACATTGGGAATGCCGACCACCATGGCACGGATGGGACGGTTCTTTAAGCCCCGTCTCTTATCTCTCTCCCGCTTTGGTTTGGCAGCAGTCTCGAAGGCGGCAAGAATCTGATTACGATTCTTGGGAAGCTTGGAGTCAGTTTCGAGGACCGTGATGTTCTCCGCTCTATATTTATCAATCCAGAGAGCTGTCTTCTTCGGATCGGCCAGATCCGCCTTATTTAAGAGGATCAGACGGAGCTTGTTTGCACCCATCTTGATCAGATCCGGATTGGCACTGCTCAAGGGAATCCGGGCGTCCCGAATCTCCACAATCAGATCCACAAGCTTCAGATCTTCCTCCATCTGCCTTCTGGCTTTGGTCATATGTCCGGGATACCATTCAATGTTCATGAATCTTACTCCATCAAACCGAAATTCGAGAAGGTCACATTGAGCCAGACCTTACCGATCAGTTCGCTTTTCTTCACTTCGCCGATGCTTTCATAGCGGCTGTCTTCACTGTCATTCCGATTGTCGCCCAGGAGGAAATATTCGCCCTTCCCGAGTTTGATCTTGTTCTCGGCCAGGCCGGCATGATCGATGGTCTCGTTGGAAATGTCGCTGTTGTAGACCTTTCCGTTGATATAGAGGGCTCCGTTCTTGATCTGGATGGTCTCTCCGGGCAGACCGATCACGCGCTTGACACTGATCTCAGCTCCCTGATTTCCATCCGGCAGGAAGGCAACGATATCGCCCCGTTTGGGACTTGAGATGCGGTAACAGATCCGGTTCACAAGGACTGAATCACCGCTGTGTATGGTTGTCTCCATCGAAGGGCCCATCACCTTCAGCCGATAGAAAAAGGCCAGAACAAGAAAGAGCGCAAGAAAAATGACCAACAGGAACACCAGAGCGTTTGATGCTCCGGCCTTAACCCTGGCCATTTCCACATGCCGTTTTCTTCTGCGGAAATTCAGACTGTCATGTCTTTTCTTTTTCCATTTTTCAATGAATGTCTTGATTTTTTCCATACCATTTACTATACACGAAATCGAAAAATTGAACAACTGCAAGCATGTGAAAAAGGACTGTATCCGGAAAGCGTGACAATCAGCACCCTGAGAGGACTGACATGACGAAGGGCCGGCATCAAAAAAGGACAACCACCCAAGTGGTTGTCCCTGCAGAAGTAAATTCCGAATTACTTTTCGCGAACCTTGGCAGCCTTGCCGACTCTGTCACGGAGATAGTAAAGCTTGTTACGACGTACCTTACCACGACGAACAACCTCGATCTTCTCGATGTTCGGTGTATGAAGAGGCCAGGTCTTCTCAACGCCGATACCGGAAGAGATCTTACGTACGGTAAAGGTCTCACGGTTGGATCCGCCCTGCTTCTTCAGAACGGTACCTTCGAATACCTGAATTCTCTCGTTGTTACCCTCACGAATCTTGTTGTAGACACGTACGGTATCGCCGACACGGAAATCAGCGATGTCAGACTTCAGTTCAGCCTGCTCAATGTTCTTAATTACTTCGCTTGCGTTCATTTTGTTCTCCTTTTCACTGACGTTCATAATGCCTGAAGCGGCAAAAGCGGACCGTCCGACACGATTACAACGTTCATATTCTATCAGAATCCATATGGTCCTGCAAGAGTTTTTCGAATATTTTTTTCTCTTCCGCAGTCATTTCGACTCGTTTCAGAAGTTTCCGGTCCGCCTTCTTAAAATGCAGGTTTTTCAGAAGGTCCGGCCGTCTCTCATAGGTCCTTAATATGGCCCGGACTCTCCGCCATTCATCGACTTTTTTGTGGTCACCGGAAAGCAGGACCTCAGGAACCTTCTCTCCTTCCCAGACCTCGGGCCTGGAATACTGAGGGTACTCCAGGATGCCGGATTCAAAGGATTCGGTTTCAGCGGAGGTATCATTATGAAGGACGCCGGGAACCAGGCGGGATACGGCATCCACCAGGATCATGGCCGGCAGTTCTCCGCCGGTCAGGACATAATCTCCGATGGAAATATAGTCCGTGCAGATCCGATCCAGAACCCGGTCATCGATGCCCTCGTAGTGACCGCAGAGAAGGATCAGATCCTCCTCCCGGGCAAAATCATGGGCATCCTTCTGAGTGAAGGTACGGCCCTGAGGGGTGAGGTAGACGGTGCGAATGCGTCTGCCTGAGCTGCTATTCCCGGATCCCGCAGACTCAGATGTAGAATCACCCGATTTAATTTCATCTGCTTCGGCCGCCGTGTTTCCGGATCCTCGGCTCACAATCTCGTCCCGTACCGCCTTCCAGCAGTCATAGACCGGCTGGGCCTGCATGAGCATTCCTGCTCCGCCGCCGTAAGGATAGTCATCGACCTTCTTGTGGCGGTCATTGGTATAATCCCGGATGTTTCTGGCCTCTACATGAATCAGACCCTTTTCCTCAGCCCGGCCGATAATGCTGGTGTCCAGGCCATTTAATACCATTTCCGGAAAAAGTGTCAGGATATGAAAATTCATCCGTTCAGATCCTCCAGTCCAGGCAGAAGGTGGACGGTCATCTGTCCCTGATCGAGATCGACGGAGGTCACGCACTCCTTGGTCGCAGGAATCAGAAGCTCTTTTCCGTTTTCCTTCTCGATTACAAAGACATCGTTGGCACCGGTCTCATAGACTTCCTTCAGCCTGCCCAGAACCCGTCCGTCATCGGCGGAAACGGTAAGGCCGACCAGATCATCAATGAAATACTCGTCCTCTTTCAGCTCTTCTGCATCCTTCCGGTCGATCAGGATGTCAGATTTCCGGAATTTCTCGACTTCATTGATGTCGTTATATTCCTTGAATTTCACGATCACCTGATTTTTGAAGACCCGGGCCTTCTCCACGTGCAGGGTCTCCTCGGGGAGCCTGCCGCAGATATAGACCTGGTCTAACTTTGCAAAACGGGCCGGGTCATCCGTTGTCGGAAAGACCTTGACCTCTCCCCGGATCCCATGGGTGCTTGTAATGACGCCGACGCGCAGACGATCTGACATGCGGATTCCTTTCTTTAAAAAAACGGGCTGCGAACTGCAGCCCGTCTGTCTTAATCGACGATGTCGACAATAACTTTTTCATCCATCTTGGAAGCCGCTGCTTTCACAACAGAACGGATTGCCTTGGCGATCCGGCCCTGTTTTCCGATGACCTTACCCATATCGGACGGAGCAACGTGAAGTTCCAGGATGAGTGTCCTGCCGGATTCTCTTTCCGTGACGGTAACTTTCTCCGGAGAATCGACAAGTGACTTTGCTATGACTTCAACAAGTTCCTTCAACACTCGTCCCACTCCCTTCCCGGATGATTATTTTACGATGCCGGCGTTCTTCATCAGACGAAGAACAGTCTCGGTCGGCTGTGCACCGTTTGCCAGCCACTTCTGAGCTGCTTCTGCATCGATCTTAACTGCTGCAGGCTCCTGGGAAGGATCATAGGTACCGATCTCATCGATGAATCTGCCGTTTCTCGGGCTCTTGGAATCAGCTACGATCACACGATAGAAAGGTGCTTTCTTCTGTCCCATTCTTCTTAAACGAATCTTTACTGCCATTGTTTTTTCCTCCTGAAAAAAATTATCTATTTAGAATGGAAATTGATTGTAATTTCCAAACCTACCTGTTTTATATCTTTCCTGTCCGGAAGTCCGGAACGATACCGCTTGGGACGCTCCTGATTCGAAATCCCTTACTTATCGGAAAGGAAAGCGGTTCATATTTCCGAATCCCCGACCTCTGCTCTTCATCATCCCGGGCATTTTCTTCATCATCTTCCGGGATTCCTTGAACTGCTTCATGAGCCGGTTGACTTCTGCGATATCGACGCCGGCGCCTTTGGCGATCCGGTGCTTTCTATGGATGTCAATGAGGTCCGGATTTTCTCTCTCGGCCGGTGTCATGGAATAGATCATGGCTGTGATATGGGCCATTTTCTTTTCATCCACGGCGGCGTTGATCTGATCCATCTGGGCTTTATTCATGCCCGGCATCATACCGAGGATGGAGCTCAGACCGCCCATCTTCTTCATCTGATCCATAGAGGTCAGATAATCGTTAAAGTCAAAGCCCTTCTTTTTGCGGACCTTTTCGGTCAGCTTTTTGGCTTCTTCCTCATCGATGGAATTCTGTGCCTTCTCGATCAGAGAAAGGACGTCGCCCATGCCGAGGATTCGATTGGCCATGCGGTCGGGATGAAACTGCTCCAGATCGGAGAGCTTCTCTCCCATGCCGGCATAGAGAATCGGCTTTCCGGTTACGGCCCGGATGGAAAGGGCTGCACCGCCTCGGGTATCACCGTCGAGCTTGGTCAGGATGACACCGTCGATTCCGACCTTTTCATCGAAGGTAGATGCCACATTTACGGCATCCTGTCCGGTCATGGCATCGACAACGAGAATGGTATCTGCCACATCCACACGGGACTTGATCTCCTGAAGCTCCTCCATCATGCCTTCATCGATATGAAGACGACCGGCGGTATCGAGGAATACGACCCGGTTTCCGTTTTTGGCTGCATGCTCTACAGCGGCTGCTGCAATATCCGCTGGCTTCTTGCTGTCACCCATGGTAAAGAAATCAACGCCGACCTTTTCGGCATTGATCCGAAGCTGTTCGATAGCGGCCGGACGATAGACATCGCAGGCTGCAAGAAGCGGCTTCTTACTCTTTTCCTTGAGTTTTCCGGCAAGCTTTGCCGTCGTTGTGGTTTTACCGGCACCCTGGAGACCAACCATCATGATGACGGTTACGGCCTGTCCCGGGCGGAAGGTAAGCTCTGCGCCTTCCGAACCCATCATATTGACGAGCTCGTCGTGAACAATCTTGATTACGGACTGGGCGGGATTCAGACCATTTAAGACATCGCTTCCGATGGCCTGCTCCTGGACCTTTTTCGTAAAGTCTTTTACAACCCTGAAATTAACGTCCGCTTCGAGAAGTGCCATCTTGACTTCTTTCAAAGCTTTTTTGACATCATCCTCCGTAAGCCGGCCTTTGCCCCGAAGTCCCTTGAATACGTTCTGAAGTTTTTCTGATAAGCTGTCGAATGCCAATCGGGTACTCCTTATATCTCTTCCAGAATTTCTTCCGTCAGTTTCTGAAGTGACTTTCCTGCTTTTTCCGGAATCGAAGAATCTTCTTCGAGAATCTTTTCCATCTCGTGGATGTTTCCGGAAATCAGGTGAAATTTATGAATCAGCTGCATTTTCGATTCATATTCTTCCATCTGCCTGGTACAGCGCCGGATCAGATCGTGAACACCTTGTCGGGATACGCCGTTATTCTCGGCAATCTCACCCAGGGACAGATCATTCAGGACATAGTCCTCGAAAACCTCTCTCTGATGCGGATTTAAAAGCATGCCGTAGAAATCATAGAGATCTCCCTGGCGAATCTTATCCTCCATCGGTTTAACCTCACGCTTTACCTACTATAAAGGAGAAAGCCTTTACAGTCAAGTATTTTTCCTTTACAGCTTATTGTTCTTTATTTAAAACAATCTTATTATTATTTTGAACAGCGATCAGCGTTTGCAGGAACGATTTCCTTTGGCAGAAATTTAGACCGCTGTCAAACTTCTTCTTCCTGACGGAAAAGTGCTTCAACGAAGTCGTCCGGATCGAAGCGCTCCAGATCCTCTGCAGTCTCGCCGACACCGATATACTTGACGGGCTTCTTCAGCTCGGACTGAACAGCTACAGCAATGCCGCCCTTGGCGGTTCCGTCCATCTTGGTCAGGATAATGCCGGTCACATCGGTGACCTCATCGAATTCCCGGGCCTGCTGGAGGGCGTTCTGTCCGGTCGTGGCATCGAGTACGACAAAGGTTTCTCTGTGGGCTTCCGGATATTCCCGGTCAATGACCCGGTTCATCTTGGAAAGCTCCTGCATGAGGTTCTTCTTGTTATGCAGTCTTCCGGCGGTATCTACGAGAACAATATCGGTTTCCCGGGACTTGGCGGCCTGAACGGAATCATAGACAACCGCAGCCGGATCTGCTCCGTCCTGGCCGCCGATCATGGGAACACCTGCCCGGTCGGCCCAGGTCTTCAGCTGGTCGCCGGCTGCTGCACGGAAGGTGTCTGCAGCGGAGATCAGAACGCTCCTGCCGGAATCCTTTAACTTACGGGCCAGTTTTCCTATGGTCGTGGTCTTACCGACGCCGTTGACTCCGACAACCATGATGACAGACTTCTGATTGAGGAAATCATAGGCATCTTCGGGAACGAACATGCGGTCCCGGATCAGACGGATCAGGATCTCCCTGCAGGCCTCCGGCTCCTTGATCTTCTCGGCTTTGACCTCTTCCTTAAGTTCATCAAGAATCTCTT
>JAQYBF010000035.1 GCA_029338875.1 Lachnospiraceae bacterium | reverse complement strand
ATCGGCAATAACCGGATTGTTCATGCGTCCAGCAAGAAGACCGGCATCATCGTCCAGGATAACCCGGCTTACCGGCAGATCCTGGATATCCGCCGTATGTTCTGACTTGCTTTGATTTTGAAGGCTGTTGTCTTTCAATTCATTTTCCGAAACTATTCAGACACGGACAGTGATAAATCCGATTTTGCTGTTTTTGGCAATTTTGACGAATTCAGCCTGCTAAGGTGATGACGTCAAAAAGGCTTGAAGCAAAATTATTGAACGAAATCGGAAAAACGTTCATTATTTTACAAAAATAGGCAGACAATTAAAAAACACAAAGACCAATTTCTTACAATACGGAAAAGATAGATAATACTCATGTGTGACATTTGTGTAAAATCATGAAAATGATCGTGTATTGAGGAAAGGTCTTGAAAATCGGTCATTTTTTTATTAATATTTATTATCGTTAAGAGAAAGATTCATGATAATTTTGCATTCAGCAGATTGTTATGAAAAATAGTAATTGAACAAGTTCTAAAAAGTAATATCAAAAGCAAAACAGACGAAAGTCTGTGACGCAAAGCTATAGGGACCAGGAGGTCAGCCAGCTGCTGAACTTTTTAAGACAGAAACACAAACAGGAATTCTTCCTTTCGTTTGTTTCTGTTTCATTCACGCGCCGGCTGCCAAAGGTAACCGGTGCTTTTTTTGTTTTACTTTTTTACCGGCCAGGGATGAGGTCGGTAACAACGACAAGGATGTCGGAAAGAAAACAAAAGGAGTTTATAGCATGGCAGCTCAATCCATCAATTCGACTTTCATTACCCCGATGAAGTCATGGAAAAGCACAGGGGTCAATTCACTTACCAATTCCGAAAACAAGGCAGAGTCCGTCACGGGCAGTGGCAGTCTCCCTTTCAGCGATGTATTTAAAAATGCAGCAGATCAGGTGAAATCTACACAGGCTGAGGTCGAAAACCAGCAGTATCTTCTGGCGACTGGCCAGCTTGAGGATGCACATACGCTACCGATTGCGGAGTCCAAGGCACAGATTTCTCTTGACCTGATGATTTCTTTACGAAACAAGGCAATGGAATCCTATAAGGAGATCATGCAGATGCAGATCTGACGGATTTACATGGCCTTTTTTTGCTGCAGAAAACACAAAATAATCAGAGGAGATTATGAATAAAGTTAAAGAAGCCTGGGAGGGCCTATCCCCCAAAGCCCAGCGCTTGATTCTGATCGTGGCCGCGGCAGCCATCGCCTTCGTGGTGATCGGCTCTATCGTCTTTGCCCATATGGCCACACAAAAACCGGATTATACCACCCTCTTTACGGGCCTGAGTTCAGACGAGGCCACGCAGATCACATCCCTGATCGAAGAGCAGAATGTGGAATACAAATACGATGCCAGCTCCGGCACCATTGACGTACCCAAGAATCAGGCCGACACCCTCAGGGCAAAGCTGATCAGCCAGGGCTATCCGAAGAGCGGCTTTACCTACGATATGTACGTAAAGAATTCCAACCTCATGGCAACGGAGTCAGACAAGAAGCAGTATACCCTCTATGAGCTCCAGGACCGTCTGGGTTCGACCATCCGCCTCTTTGACGGAGTCCAGGATGCCAAGGTCACCATTGCCGAGGACAGTGACGATGACTATGCACTTTCCAGTGACGACAGCAGTTCTGACAAGACGGCTTCGGCCTCGGTTGTCGTAACCATGCAGAGAGGAAAGACCCTGACCGAGAAGAGTGCAGATGCCGTCCGGAACCTGGTCGCCAGATCTGTAAAGGGAATGACCTTCACCAATGTATCGGTTTTCGATGCCTCCACAATGACGGAGGTCGGGGATTCCTCCACTGACAGCTCGACAGCGGATACCTCGGCAGTCGATAGTCAGACCACAAAGCTTGAGAGCAGTATTGCGGCAAATGTAAAACGAGTCCTTGCGAAGATTTACAAGGCCGGTAATGTTGAGGTTTCTGTAAAAGGCACTCTGGATACCTCGAGTCATGTACAGGAAAACACGACCTATTCGGTTCCGGTTCAGACTGATGCCGATGACAAGGAAGGTCTTCTTTCCAAGGAGACAGAGAGCAATGCCTATACCGGTGACAAGGCCACCAATGCGGCAGGGGTTGCCGGATCCGATGCCAATGCGGACACTCCCCAGTACACCACCCAGAACGGTACCAGTACCGACAATAATTCGAATTTCAACAATGATGCTTCAAGGGAGTATCTCTACAATACCCAGAAGGAACAGACCACAACCGATCCCGGAACTCTGAAGGATCTCTCGGTTGCAGTTGTCATTGACACAGCGGATATGACAATTGCAGATAACCAGCTCCGCCAGCTCATCGCAGATGCGGCCGGTATCAGCCGGGATAATGCGGACCAGAAGGTTACCGTTGTCCGTACAGGCGTTACCAAGGACAGCGGACAGCCATCCAATACGAATACAGCCAATAACAAGACCAATCCGAGACAGATGATTCTTATTGCAATCATCGTAGGTGCGGGAGTCCTGATCATCTTTATTATCTTACGAATCATCATGTCGAAGAGAGCCAAGAAGAAGGAAGAGCAGGAAGAGGAGGCAGCACGGCTCGAGGAAGAGCAGCTGGCCAAGGAAAAGGCAGAGAAGGAAGCAGCGGAAGCAGAGGCAAGGAAGTTGAACGAGGAAGAAGAAGCGGATATTCATGTAGCCAAGGGAGAGGAACTGAAGAACAGTATCGGAAGCTTCGTGGAGAGCAATCCGCAGGCTGCAGCCAAGCTTGTTGAGGGCTGGCTGAGAAGTGAGGATGATAGCGTTGGCAGAAGAAAGTCCAGAAAATAGCACATTGGATCTGAGCGAGCTGGCAAAGCCGGACCGGAAATCGACCGCCTTTCTGACCAATCGGCAGAAAGCGGCTATGGTGATTGTTTCGCTGGGAACGGAGAAGGCTTCTCAGATCTATAAATACTTAAAACAGAGTGAGGTCGAGGAGCTGACCTACGAGGTGGCAAAGCTGGGCCAGAGAACCAACTCCCAGGTCGAGGGGGCTCTGAATGAATTCTATAAGCTCTGCGTCACTCACAAGATGATGAGTGAAGGCGGAATTGACTATGCGAGAGACGTCCTGGAAAAGGCCTTCGGCGAGAACACTGCCCGGAGCCTTCTGGATAAGGTCTCAAAGACCCTCCAGTCCCGGCCCTTTAACTTCCTGGGCAAGGGCGATCCCAAATCTCTGATCTCTCTCATGCAGAATGAGAGACCTCAGGTCATTGCTCTGATCCTGTCCTATCTGGAGGTGGAGCTGGCAGCCCAGGTTCTGGCAAACCTGCCGGAAAGCAAGAGAGTGGATACCATCGCGGCCATGGCGGAAATGGACCGGGTTTCTCCGGAAGCCATTTCCATCGTCGAAGAGGAGATGAAGCGGAAATTCGACACCATCATAACCAGTGAGGACAATATGAATGTCGGCGGTATCGATTTTGCTGCGGATGTCATGAACCATGTCGACCGTTCGACCAGCAAGAAGATTTTCGATGGCATGGACGAGACCAATCCGGATCTGGCGGGAGAGATCCGCGACCGGATGTTTGTTTTCGAGGATATCCTTACCATGGACGACCGGTCCATCCAACGCTTTATCCGCGAATGCGACAGCAGGGATATTGTATTTGCTTTGAAGACTGCAACCGACGATATGAAGCAGGCTTTCCTGAAGAATATGTCCAAGCGTATGGCTGAGACCGTAACGAGCGATCTGGAGATGACCAACAATGTCCGTCTCCGCGATGTCGAGGAAGCTCAGCAGAGAATTGTCAACCTGATCCGTTCTCTGGAAGACCGCGGCGAACTGGTAATCAACAAGGGAGGCGGTGGCGAAGATGAGATCATCGTATAGTGAAAATCAGTCTCTGGTAAAGCCGGAGACAGCGGATATTCATCCCTTTCTCTCGCTTCAGATTCAGGGACCGCCGACCGTGACAGCGGTGAAGCCGGAACCGGTTTATATTCAGCCGAAAAAGAAGAAGACCGAAGAAAAGACCGAGGAAGAGAACCGGGAAAATCAGGCTGCAAAGGTCAGTGAACAGATTCTTGAAGAAGCCAGAGAGCAGGCGGCTGTCATCCTCAAGGATGCCAGAAAGGAAGCCGAGGCCATCCGGAAGAAATCCCATATGGACGGCTACCGGGAGGGCTTTGAAGAGGGCAAAAAGGACGGACTCTCCGAGGGAAAGGAAGAGTACGGACAGGCCATAGAGAAGGTGGAAAGCGAGACCGCTGATGCGGTCCGGGAGATTGAAGAAGCCAAGAAGGGACTCCTGAAGAAGTACCTGGGAACTCTCCGGGACATTTCTCTTGCGGTGGCCGAAAAGGTCATTCAGGTGTCTCTGGGATCGAGCTCCGAAATCATCCTCCGCATGATCGCTGCGGAGGCGGAGAAGCATCGGAAGACGGCCTGGATCAAGATCTATATCGATAAAGAAGACTATGACATGGTCATTAAGACCGAAAATGATATTGCCGAGGCCCTGTCCAATTTTTCCGAAAATATCAAATTCGTTGTTATGGACAAGGAACCGCGGGGCTATCTCATTATGGAAACCCCGGAAGAGATTATCGACATGAGCGTGAAAACCCAGGTCGACAATGTAAAGAGCAAGCTGAAGGAAGTTCCGATCGAGGACGAGGATATCGATGTTCAGTCAGATTCCTGACCTGATCCGAAATACGGATACCATAGGTCATATCGGAAAAATTGAAAATATCGTAGGCCTGGCCATGGAGGCATCCGGAAGCAAGTGTTCGATCGGCGACATCATGGAGATCTACAGCGAGGAGCTGGGACGGAATGTGGCATCTGAGGTCGTTGGCTTCAAGGGCGAGAAAATCCAGCTCATGACCTATGAGAGTAACAGCGGAATCACAGCCGGAAGCTTTGTCAGAAATACCGGCCACAGGCTGAGAATCCCGGTAGGGGATTTCTTACGGGGACGGATCATAAACGCCGTCGGGGATCCCATTGACGGAAAGAAAGCCTTCCCTGAGGATTGCGAATACTATACAGTCGGCTCGACCTATTCCAATCCTCTGACCAGACCTCCCATCCGGGACCGGCTGGATCTCGGCGTCCGGGCCATTGACGGCTTAAACACCATCGGCAAGGGCCAGCGTATCGGAATCTTCGCCGGATCCGGTGTCGGAAAGTCGACCCTCATGGGTATGATTGCAAAGAATGTAAAGACCGATATCAATGTGATCGCCCTGGTCGGCGAGCGAGGCCGTGAGGTTCTGGAATTCGTTCAGAAGGATCTGGGTGAGGAAGGAATGAAGCGGACGGTTCTCGTCGTGGCAACCTCCGATC
>JAQYBF010000034.1 GCA_029338875.1 Lachnospiraceae bacterium | reverse complement strand
GAAGCTTGTTAGGAAGCTTACTCCTTGAGGCTGGATACGGTATTCTTGATCTCTGAAACAACCTTTTCAATCGTGGAGTTGACTTCTGAGCTGCTCTCGGACAGCTTCTCGACTTCTTCGGCGACGACGGCAAAGCCTCTTCCTGCCTCACCGACTCTGGCTGCCTCGATGCTGGCATTGATGGCAACGATCTTCTGCCGCTTCTGAATGTTTTTCAGATTGACGGTGCAGCTCATGATCTGGCGGACCAGCTCATCTGTGGCCTCAATGCCGTCCGACAGACGCTTGAGACGATGGCTGGCTGCATACTTGTAATACTGCTTTGTGATTGTGTTGGTCAGAGAAAGGAAAAGCAGAGAAACCGCTGCATCGGCCTTCTCGGTCTGGCTGCTTCCGACAGGGCCCTCGCTGTCCTTGGAGTAACCGCAGTGGAGCTGGCCAATCTTTTCTCCCTCGATCACGAGATCCCGGCCGGCGGTCTCATTCATCTCCTTGGCCTGACCGAGGACGCTTCCATCCGGAGCGGTCAAAGCCGCCAGAAGTCCGCTTGCCTTCTCCCAATCTTCAATGAGTGCATTTACTTCTTTAAGATCACAGAAATCCTGTAATTTCATATCGTACCTCCTAAGATAATGAACCTGTTATTATCTCGGCGGATTCTTAAGGAAATATAACCCGGAAAATTCCGGTTATATGAAAAAAAGATCCGCCGATAAAATTACTGTAACGTATGTGAATAAGTCTGGGCAGTAGGCGGTTATGATCGATTATATCCAGTTATTTAATGAATATCATTTGGAACTGCCGGATAGTCTGATCCGACAGAATTCCCTGTATGATCCTTTGACTCATGCTCTGAATATCTATTCTTTTCGTGAAATATCCGCAATTTTCCTGAAGAATATCCGGGAAAACAAGGAGAGAAATCTGGAGTTTCAAAGCCGGGGCGTAGATATTATCTTTTTCAATATCACTTCTTTTCAGTCCTTTAATGAGAAGTATGGTTTCGAACGGGGAAGCCAGGCCATCCAGAAACTGGCGAATCTGATCTCTAAAGCCTTTCCGGGCCGGATGGTTGCCCGCTTTGCCTCGGATCAGTTCGTTGTCATGGCCTTTTCCGATGAATCGGTCAGGGGCATTCAGGAGGTTTCCTCCGCCTTTGAAAAGATTCTCTATGACACAGTCTGCAGCCTCAAGGCAGGAATCTGCAATCTTCCCTATGAGGAAGAAGAAACCGAGATGGCTGCCTTCTGCGACCGGGCCAAGAGTGCGGCAGACAGCATCAAGAAGGATTACCGGTCGACCTTCCGGCGCTTTGATCATGTGCTGGAGGATCATTTGAACCGCCGGAATTATGTGGTCGAGCATCTGGACGAGGCCATAGAAAAGGGCTGGATCAAGGTCTTCTATCAGCCGGTCATAAGGAGTCTGACCCGGGAGGTCTGCGGGGTGGAAGCCCTGGCTCGCTGGGAGGATCCGACCTACGGCCTGATTACTCCGGATCTTCTGATCGGAACCCTGGAAGAATATCAAAAGATTCATAAGCTGGATTCGGCTATTATCCGGACGGCCTGCCGGGAGACGGCCGCGCTGATTTCTCAGGGAAAGGAAGTGGTTCCCTTTTCCTTCAATGTCTCACGCCTGGATTTCGAACTCTGCGATATCTATCAGGTCATTACGGACTGCGCGGACAGCTATGGGGTTCCAAGGAAACTGATTCATGTCGAGATTACGGAGTCGGTTTTTGATAAGAATCCGGAATATATCAAGGAACAGATTAAAAAATTCCATCAGGGCGGCTTTGAGGTCTGGATGGATGACTTCGGCTCGGGCTATTCTTCTCTCAATACCCTGAAGGATTATGACTTCGATGTCATTAAGATTGACATGCTTTTCCTTCGGAGATTTGACAACCGGTCGAAGAAAATTCTGACCTCGATCGTGGATATGGCCAAGCGTCTGGGAATCCGTACCCTGGCAGAGGGTGTGGAGACGGAAGAGCAGCTGGCCTTCCTTCGGGATATCGGCTGTGAAAAGCTACAGGGCTTTCTGATCGGAAAGCCGCAGCCTCTGGCGGAGCTTGCCGAGCATCTGCATCACGTGGAGCTTACCATTGAACCGGACTCCATGCGCGGATATTACGATGATCTGGGCCGGGTCAACCTGCTCAGCACCCAGCCTCTGGACAGCGATCTGATCCAGGACGGGGACGACAGCATAGAGATTACCCAGGGAATTCCCCTGGCCATCTGGGAATACCGGGGCGACCGGGGCCGTTTTCTTCTGACCAACAAGCCCTTCCGAAGCATCCTAAGAAGCATCGGCGTCTATTCGCCCAGAGCTCTGGAATTTGATCTGAATGACAAGGCTCATCCGCTGCACGGACAGGTCCTGGCCTACTTTAAGAAAATGCTTCAAAGCGGAAAAATAGTGACTCTGGATCAGATGGTCAATGGAAACTATCTGATTCTCCATGGCAGAAACGTATCCTCCTACGAGGGCGGAAGCGCCTATGTGATCGTGGCGCACAATGTTTCGGAGCATGCGGAGTTTTCCAGAGGCATTCAGACCCGGGAAGCCATGTCTGTGGTCTTTCAGCTCTTCGATATCGTGGATCTCATTGATCCAAAGAAGGACAGAAATGAGCCGATCTACATTAAGAATCAGTTTTTCGCAGGGCATGCACTTGGCGGAGGTTTTAAAAAACTGATCGGCGGCATCGTCCGTGATACCGTACACCCCTCGGACCGGGACCGCTTCCTAGGCTTCATGAATGCGGAAACCATGGAGGAACGACTGTCCTGTAGAGACCGAGCCTTGATGACGGATTATTTCCGGATGAAAGACGAAAAGGGCGGATACTCCTGGATGGAATACGATCTCTTCCTTCTTCGGCGGCAGGAAGAAAGCCGTGTTCTCCTGTGTGCCAGATGGACCGGGTTCGAACGGATGCAGAGTTTTGACGAAAACCTCTATTCCTCGACCGTACTTTCTCTGGTGAAGGATCTCCATCAGTTTTCCGATTACATCAATCAGGAGCCAAAGCGGCAGTTCAGGAAATGACTGTTACGTCATCGTAACAGAAGAAATAGAAGAAAAAAACAGAACAAGTAATCATAGAAGGTGAATACAATGAAAAAATTAAAGGACTGGAGCATTAAAGGAAAATTCATAGGGACACTCATTTATATGATGGCATCCCTGGCCTTGATCGTCATTCTGGCATCCTACTCTCTGTACAGGATGGAGAAAGCGGCGATCGATCATCTAAACACATTGTTGAGTGAGGGTCATCTGGAAAAGGCTGAGTATAATAGTGTACTGGCCAGTCTGAACACGGTTCACAAGAATGTTTATATCGGAGTCGCCATTGTTCTTCCGATTATTCTTATCCTCTTAGTCATTGATTTCCTGATACTGACGCGTTACATGACAAGGAATATCCTCGAAATCACCAAAGCGGTAAATGTCATGAAGGAGGGCAGTTTCGATTATGAGATGAATCGAAAGTCCGCCGGAAATGATGAGTTCGGGCAGGCAATCGATGACTACATCGCCATGCAGTCTACGACAGAAGAAGTGATCGGCCAGACGTCAAGAATCCTGGCTGAAATGAGCCGGGGAGACTTCACAGCCGAGATTAAGAATCCGGAACAATTCGTTGGAGAATATGCAAGAATCGCAGTATCCTTTGAAGAGATTCATAAGAACCTTAAGAATATCTTCCAGCAGATGAATAAGGTGGCAAATCAGGTGACCATGCGTTCGGCCAAGATTGCCGACGGCTCCATGGCTCTGTCCCAGGGCTCTACCGAGCAGGCTGCTACGGTTGAGGAGCTGACAAGCACCATTACCCAGCTTTCCCAGCAGATTCAGAAGAATGCGGGCGATGCCGGTGATGTGGAGAACTTCTCCGGTCAGGTGGCAGACGAGATCATGGAACAGAACAAGCAGATGTCCAATATGCTTGAGGCCATGAAGGAAATTGAAGAAAAGTCCAATCAGATTGAAAATATTATCAAGGCAATCGATGACATTGCCTTTCAGACCAATATCCTGGCACTGAATGCGGCAGTTGAGGCTGCCCGTGCAGGCAATGCAGGCAAGGGCTTTGCAGTCGTTGCAGATGAGGTCAGAAATCTGGCCGGCAAGTCTGCGGATGCGGCAAGCGAAACATCCTCTCTGATCGAGGGCGCCATTACCGCCATTCATAACGGTTCCGCTCTGGTAACCGATTCGGCTAAATCCCTGAATTCTGTCATGGAGAACGCCAAGAAGAGTAAGAAGCTGGTTGCTGATATCGCAGGTGAGATGAAGAATGAGGCTGCAGCCATCGGTGAGGTAACGACCGGCCTCGAGCAGATTTCCCAGGTGGTTCAGCAGAACAGCGCGACAGCAGAGGAAAGCTCGGCTTCCTGCCAGGAGCTGAACAATCAGGCTTCTTCTCTGAAGCAGATGGTGGATGAGATCACGGTTTAAAGAGGAATACGAAAATTCTTCTTGCATCCTTTGAAATTTGCCGCTATGATTACTTTCATTGACAGCTGAGGAAGAAGGATCTTCCAAAGGCGGACAGAAGGTGCATGTTTTTGAGGCATTCTTCCAGATAAGCGAACGTATAGAGAACAGGCAGGACAGGGAACGGAGGCCCTGAAATGCAGACCGGATCCGTGCCAGTAAGAAGTGCGGCAGCCGGTACAGATTCGAAAGCTATAAAGGAAATCGTTTCATGCAGAAACAGGTTAAAAAGAACGGCCTTAAGAAAAGCCGTGTTCATAACAGGAGAGTCCTCCCTCTGCTCCTTACATTGATTTTCATTTTCACAGCCGCAGCAGGGATGCCCGTCTCTGCTGCGGCTTCTCATGCCTATAAAACAGTTCAGACATCTTCCTATAGCTCCGCTTCAGATTCATATTCGGGATCGGATACAAATTCAGATTCTTCTTCGGAAGCCAGTGTCAACGGATCCAAAACAGATAAGGAAAGCCTGGAAGAAGAGAAGACTGCCCTGGAAGGACAAAAGACAAAGCTTGCTTCCGAGGCAGCTGAGGCCAGATCATCTGCAGATGCAGCCTATCAGGCCCGTCAGGACATCCTTTCTCAAATGGGAGACAATCAGAAAAAGCTGGCGGACGCTGAGGTCATGGTCTCTCTTTCCAAGGACGGGATCAGTGAAGTCAAGGAAGAACAGAAGACCATCCGTCAGGATTTGAGAGAGGCTTCGAATGCCAAGAGAAAGGTCTTGAGAACCAAGTATGACAGTCCGGCGGAGGAGGCCAGGGCCAAGGCCCAGGCCTTAGAGGCGGTTGCCTATCAGAGGACCCAGCTTTCCATCAGCCGTTCGGAAATGAAGACCGCCCGGCAGGAGAAGAAGCAGGCGGTCAATTATTACAGATATGCAAAAAAGCAGTGGAAGGATGATCAGGCCGAACTCGATCAGGAGGTCCTGAACCGGCTGAAGGCGGCGACAAAGGACTGGACTGACAAATATCAGCAGGCCAGAGATAAGGAAGCTGAGCTGGCAGAGACGGATGCCCATCTGACGCAGGTTCAGGCAGAACTGGATGCCATAGAGGCGGAGGAAGAAGCCCGGGCTGCCGGCCAGGCGGCACAGAATTCAGTCCGTCAGGGAAATGAGGCAGAGACCGGAGACGGACAGGACAGCTCCGATGGAGAAGATGTGACCGGAAGCTCTGCATCAGGCTCATCTTCCGACCTGCATGGGACCGTTGACCGGTCTCTGACCGGCCAGAAGGCCGTGGAAGCTTATGGATACGAAAATCCTTCGACCAAAGGCGAAGAGCTTGTAAACTATGCCCTGCAGTTTGTCGGAAATCCCTATGTCTGGGGCGGCACCTCTCTGACCAGAGGCTGTGACTGTTCCGGCTTTGTCCAGCAGGTCTATAAGGAGTTCGGCGTCAATCTGACTCGTACCTGCGCCAGCCAGCTTTATGATGGCCGGTCGGTATCCTATCAGGATATGCAGCCGGGAGATGTCATTAATTACGGCAGCCATACGGCGATCTATATCGGCAATAACCGGATTGTTCATGCGTCCAGCAAGAAGACCGGCATCATCGTCCAGGATAACCCGGCTTACCGGCAGATCCTGGATATCCGCCGTATGTTCTGACTTGCTTTGATTTTGAAGGCTGTTGTCTTTCAATTC
>JAQYBF010000033.1 GCA_029338875.1 Lachnospiraceae bacterium | reverse complement strand
AGTAGCTGCAGGATCAACTTTTTCAGAAATATCGGGGAAGAAGCTTGGGGAGCTTGAATTTATGTTTCCAGCCTTTTCAGAGCAGAAGCATATTGGCGAATATTTCGAGTCTCTCGATCGGCTTATCACCCTTCATCAGCGAAAGGGAAAAACATGTGAATTATTGACGGATTTTTCATAAACGAATGATTGGGAACAGCGTAAGTTGGGAGAAGTTGTATCAGAAGTAACTAGAACAGATGAAAATTCATCTGCTCCGGTCATGATGATCACGGCTAATGATGGCTTTATCTACCAAGCTGAAAGGTACTCAACTGACAATGCTGGGGAAAGTCTAAAAAAATATATTCTCCTTGAAAAAGGTGAGTTGGCATACAACCATGGAGCTTCAAAATTACGTCCATATGGTTCCTGTTTTGCACTTACGACTGAAACAATAGCCCGTGTTCCTTTTGTCTATCACTGTTTTTCTACAAGTACAGAGAACCCGGAATTTTTATCTTGTGTCCTGAATAGTAAAGTGGTAGAGCGGCAACTGCGAAAACTTATCTCCTCTGGAGCAAGGATGGATGGTTTACTGAATATTTCATTTGAGGAATATACCTCCATTAAGATTAGGATACCTAGTCGTGATGAACAGGACAAGATTGCAGTTTATTTCAGAAAGCTAGACATGGCCATCACCCTTCATCAACGAAAGAAAAAAGTATTAAAAAAATACAAATTGGAGTAAATTTTATGGATCATTTTGACAAAGAAGCAGATTTTGAAAATGCCCTTATCGCTGCATTGCAGAGTTATGGCTGGGAAAAGAAGGTTATCCAATATCCGACCGAACAGGATCTGATTCAGAACTGGGCCAATATTCTTTTCGAAAACAATCGTGAGATCGACCGTCTGAATGAATGTCCGCTGATCCCCGAAGAGATGGACGAGCTTCTTGAGCAGATCCGTTCCCTTCGGACTCCGCTGGCTTTGAACGGCTTCATTAACGGGAAAACGGTGTCCATTACGAGGAAGAATCCGGCGGATAAGCTGCATTACGGGAAAGAGGTCAGTCTGAAGATTTATGACCGGATGGAAATCGCAGCCGGGCAGAGTCGTTATCAGATTGTCGAGCAGCCTCTTTTTCCTAGGCATGAGAAGGTTCTCCAGGATCGCCGGGGAGATATCATGCTTCTCATCAACGGTATGCCGGTATTTCATATTGAATTGAAGAAATCCGGTGTGCCTGTTCAGGAGGCTGTCAATCAGATTGAGAAGTACGCGCATGAAGGTATCTTTACCGGTCTTTTTTCACTGGTTCAGGTCTTTCTTGCTATGAATCCGGAGGAGACGCTCTACTTTGCAAATCCGGGCCCCGACGGGAAATTTAACCCGGACTTTTATTTCCATTGGGCGGATGCCAACAATGATCCAATCAATAACTGGAAGCAGATCGCTGAGCAGCTTCTGTCCATTCCGATGGCTCATCAGATGATCGGCTTTTATACAGTAGCGGATGACAGTGACGGCGTCCTTAAGATCATGCGGAGCTATCAGTATTATGCGGCCAACCGGATCTCCGACCGTGTCGCAAAGAATAAATGGACAGAAGGAAATCAGCTGGGCGGCTATATCTGGCATACCACAGGTTCCGGGAAAACCATGACCTCCTTCAAATCGGCTCAGCTGATTGCCAATTCGCATGATGCGGATAAGGTTGTCTTTCTGATGGACCGGATCGAGCTCGGTACGCAGTCTTTGAAGGAATACAGGGCCTTTGCTGACAACGCAGACAATGTCCAGGAAACAGAAGACACCATTACTCTGATCTCCAAACTGAAAAGCACGGATCCCAAGAATACCCTGATCGTTTCTTCGATTCAGAAGATGAGTAATATCAAAGAAGACGCAGCCGTAAAAATGCGCTCCATAGATCTGGAAGAGATGAAGAGCAAGCGGATTGTATTCATCATCGATGAGTGCCACAGATCTACTTTTGGAGAGATGCTGTCTACGATCAAGGAGACTTTTCCGAGCGCCCTGTTTTTTGGATTTACCGGGACACCGGTATTTCAGGAGAACCAGAAGCAGATGAGCACGACGGCCTACATTTTCGGAGATGAGCTGCATCGCTACAGCATTGCGGACGGTATCCGGGATAAGAATGTCCTGGGCTTTGATCCGACCATGGTCATGGTCTACAAGGATAAGGATCTTAGGAAGAAAGTGGCGATCGAGCAGGCCGGCGCATCTGATGAATTGGATGCCATCAGTGATCCGGGAAAAAGCAAGACCTACTATCGCTTTATGTCAAGTTCCGAAGTCCCCATGGCCGGAAGAAAGGAATCTGACGGAAAATACAAAAAGGGCATTGAGGACTATCTGAATCATGACGCCTGGATGACAGATGAATATCAGTGGGCTGTCGTAGATGATATTGCGAATAACTGGCCGACTATGAGCCATAACAACAAATTCCATGCGATTTTTGCTACGAGCTCCATTCCCGAGGCTGTTCGTTATTATAAGAAATTCCGGGAACGCTATCCGGATCTCAAGGTGACCGGACTTTTTGATCCGACGATTGATAACCGCGGCGGCCAGAAGTCACTGGATAAGGAAGACGGACTGAAGGAAATGCTGGTAGATTATGACGAGACCTATCAGCAGAATTTCGATATCGGAGGCTATGCTCAATTCAAGAAGGACGTATCCGCCAGACTTGCCCATAAGAACCCCTATGAGCGAATTGATCAGGACAAGCAGCTGGATCTTCTGATCGTTGTCAATCAGATGCTGACTGGTTTTGATTCCAAGTGGATCAATACGCTGTATCTGGACAAGGTAATGGTATATGAGAACCTGATTCAGGCCTTCTCAAGAACCAACCGGCTTTTCAATATTAATGAGAAACCCTTCGGCTCCATTCGCTATTACCACATGCCGCATACGATGAAGCGGAATATTGAGGATGCCGTAAAGCTCTTTTCCGGCGACAGACCTCAGGGCCTGTTCGCGGATCATCTTCCGGAAAATGTAAAGCATCTGAATCTTTCTTATGAGGATATCGTCGGAGTATTCAAGAGCGCCGGCATTCCGGATATGAATAAGCTTCCGGATGATAATGCTGCAAGAGGAAAGTTTGCAAAGTTATTCCGCGAAATGACGACCTATCTGCAGGCGGCCAGAATACAGGGATTTTCCTGGGAGAAACGAGAGTATGATCCGGATCTGGATTCTGAGGATGAAGAAGATGCGGATGAGAATCCGGGTACAGAGAAAGCAAAACCAATTGAACTGATTCCGACCGAAGACGAATATCAGATTCTCCTTCAGCGTTATAAGGAACTTCGGAACCCGCCGCCTCCTGTTGGTCCGGGTGGAGATGGGTCCGACGAAGTCACCTTCGCCATCGATCCATATTTGACAGAACTCGATACCGGAGTCATTGACAATGATTATATGAATACCCGCTTTACAAAATGGAAGAAACAGCTGACGGATCCCAATGTCAGCCCGGAAGAGCTGGAAGCAACTCTGGCAGAGCTTCATAAATCATTTGCCTTTCTGTCTCAGGAAGAACAGAAGTATGCCAATCAGTTCCTGCATGATGTCCAGAATGGTGATGCGGATCTGTCGGAGGGGAAGACTTTTCGGGAATACATCGTTGAATACGAAAAAAATGAGAAGAAATCACTGATCCATAAATTATCCGGCTATCTCGGACTTTCGGAAAAGTCTTTGGAACAAATGATGAATGCTCATGTAACAAAGAAGAATCTGAACGAGTATGGAAGATTTGATGCGTTGAAGGCAACGGTCGTCCGGGAAAAAGCACAGGAATATTTTTCCAAGGTGGACGGGAAGAAACTGCCGCCATTCCGTGTGAACAATCGAGTTGATCAACTGCTGACGGATTTCATTTTATCCGGCGGCTGCGAGATACCGGATCCGGAGGATCATTCCTCTGAAAATCGGAATTAAGTTGTCATGTCTGACTCCATCAGCGCTTTGAAGGAGTAAGCCATGATAAAAGAATTCAGATCAGAGGATTATTTAAAGGATTATTTCGAAAACTGGATTTCTGTGTACAAGGAAGGAGCAATCAGAGAGGTTACGCTTGCGAAATATCTGATGAGTCTGCATTGGATACAGTCGATCGTTCCGGAGCTCAGGCTCTGCGATGTGAGCCGCGTCAGTTATCAGCAGATCATTAACGAATATGCTTTGGAGCACGAGCGGCAGACCACCATGGATTTTCACCATCAATTAAAGGGAGCGGTTCTGGATGCGGTGGACGAAGGTCTGATCCCGCGGGATCCGACTCGAAAGGTGATCATTAAAGGGAAGACTCCGTCGGAGAAGAAGATCAAATATCTGAATCAGTTTCAGCTTCATGAGCTCTTGAATTCCTTGAAGCTTGGGGACGAAGTCAACTGGGACTGGTTCATTCTTCTCGTGGCAAAGACGGGCATGCGCTTTTCTGAAGCGCTGGCCATTACGCCATCGGATTTTGATTTCGCCCATCAGACCGTCTCGGTCAGCAAGACCTGGAATTACAAGGCAGGCGGCGGTTTCTCGCCAACCAAGAACAAGTCATCGGTCCGGAAAATTCAGATTGACTGGCGGCTTGTCATGCAGTTTGCTTCGCTGGTAAAGGACCTCCCGCCGGAAAAGCCTATATTCGTTACCAAGGAAAAGGTTTACAATTCTACTATAAATGACATCCTGGAACGATATTGCAGACGGCTTGAGATCCCGGTGATCTCAGTCCACGGTCTCAGACACACGCACGCCTCGATCCTTCTATTTGCGGGAGTTTCCTTGCCGAGCGTAGCCAGAAGACTGGGTCACGCCAGCATGACGACAACACAGAAGACCTATTTACACATCATTCAGGAGCTGGACAACCAGGATATCGATCTGGTTATGAGATCACTTTCTAATCTTATGTAAATGAAGATGCGCTGATGGAGTGATTTTATTTGCTTGTAGTTTATAGATAATTTCAGGGTAATTTGAAATCGAGGGGGGATTAGAAATGGCAATACCAAAATATAACGAACTTTATGGGCCATTTATGAGAGCTATTCAAGACGGACAGGTTCATAATCTGAAAGAAATTAAAAATGCGGTAGCAAAAGAATTGTCGCTTACAAATGAGGATCTTTCAGAACTTCTACCAAGTGGAAAACAGACAGTGTTTGATAATCGAATTGGATGGGCAAGAACCTATTTAAAGAAAGCTGGTTTGCTTACAAGTCCATCCAGAGCACATTTCGTTATATCTGAAGATGGAAGAAAGGCACTGCCGGATGCAGATAAAATTGACAATTCGTACTTAAGTCGGTATTCCTCGTTTCGAGAATTTGTCAGCAGTGAAGAAGCTGCCTCTGTAATTCAAATATCAGATAGTCAGTCTGGTAAAACCCCGGAAGAAAGAATATCAGATGCACAAAGTGAAATAGAAAAGAATCTTGCTGGTGATCTACTCAATGAAGTTTTGAAGTTGGAACCTTATGCATTTGAAAAGCTTGTGGTAAAGTTGCTTGAAAAGATGGGGTACGGAAGTAATCTGGATCATCCCGGAATAGTGACTCCGCCTAGTAATGATGGTGGGATTGATGGCATTATAAAAGAGGATCGTCTTGGTTTTAGTTCCATTTATATTCAGGCCAAGAAATGGGATCCGACCAGATCGGTAGATCGACCTGAGGTACAGAAGTTTGCTGGCGCACTGCAGGGGCAGCAGGCATCGAAAGGGTTATTTATCACTACTTCAAAATTCACAGACGGCGCAAAGGCTTTTGTCAATGGTTTGTACGGATCCAAAATTGTACTTATTGATGGAGATCAGCTAATGAAACTTATGATTGATAATGACTTAGGGGTTTCCACGGAAGATGTTATTAAGATCAAGCGGCTGGATAGCGATTTCTTTTCAGCGGAGTTTTAATGAGGAATTGTTGTTTCAGTCTAAGATAAGTATTGGGAATAAGTTTTAGCAAGAAGGGAGTGAATCATGAGATATCAGATTGCAGGAGATAATCTTCCGGTGCTGAAGGTTCTGCTGGATGCCGGAGAAAATATTCAGTGCGAAGCAGGAGCCATGTCCTGGATGGATAATGAGATTGAGATGCAGACCAGCGCCGGCGGCCTGGGCAAGATGTTCGGACGCATGCTGACGAGGGAAAATGCTTTCCTGAACACTTATATCGCAAACAGACCGGGTGAGATTGCCTTTTCTTCGAAATTTCCGGGATCAATCCGAGCCGTTGAGATTCACCCCGGGGATGGATTGATCGTTCAAAAGGGGTCCTTTCTGGCATCTTTTGGTGATATCAGAAGCGAGGTCTATATTCAAAAACGACTGAGCGGCGGGCTCTTCGGCGGAGAAGGTTTTCTCATGAGACGCTTCACCGGAAACGGACTGGTATTTCTGGAAATCGATGGCTCTGCGCATGAATATGACGTGCCTGCAAATGATTGTAAGATCGTGGACACCGGATATGTTGCGGCAATGTCGGAGAGCTGCAGGATGGAAATCAAGACCATTCAGGGGATCGGGAATGTTCTCTTCGGAGGAGAGGGCCTTTTCAATACTGTAGTTTACGGACCGGGCCATCTGATTTTACAGAGTATGCCGATTGCGTCCACAGCCATGACTCTCTACCAGTATATGCCGCATCCTTCGAATAATTGAGGGAAGGAATTGATTGGAGGCCTGTTATGGGAAAACGAATACTGCCTGTTGGAAAGCAGAATTTCAAAGAAATACGGCAAAATGGTTATGTCTATGTAGATAAAACCAGATATGCATGGGAGCTTGCCAGGACCGGACTTTCCTATTTTCTTTCTCGTCCGAGACGCTTTGGAAAAAGTCTTTTCATTACTACGCTTGAGAGTTATTTTTCCGGAGAGAAGGATCTTTTCAAGGGGCTCTATATTGAGGAAAAAGAAAATGCCAGGGGTGATGATGCCTGGACAGAGTATCCGGTAATCTCTTTCTATTTGTCAGGCGGAGATTATAATTCGCCGGTTGGTTTAGCGGACACTCTGAATAATGTACTGGAGTCCTGCGCAAACAAATATCATCTGGACTGGAATTCCATTTCAGCTGTTACGCTTCCTGTCCGCTTTCGAAATTTGATAGAACAATTGTATGAAAAAACCGGTCGGAAAGTGGTCGTTCTTGTAGACGAGTATGACAAACCGCTGCTCTCTACGATGATTTCCAATCCTGAGCAGGAGGAGAAGAACCGTGAACTTTACAAGGGATTTTTCTCCGTGTTAAAGGATATGGATGGATATCTGAAGTTCGTATTTTTTACAGGTGTAACTAAGTTTACGAAGGTATCGATCTTTTCGGATTTGAATCAGCTGATTGATATCTCGATGGATGATGAATATTCAGGTATCTGCGGTATTACTGAAGATGAGATGGTTTCTGCATTTAAACCTGAAATAGAAAAGCTTTCCGAGGCGCAGAATATAACGCGTGAGGAATGTATCGCTAATCTTCAGAAAATGTACGATGGCTATCATTTCTCAAAGTATGGAGTTGGTGTATATAATCCCTTCAGTTTGCTGAATGCTTTTACAAAGTGCGACTTTGGAAGTTACTGGTTTGAATCCGGAACACCGGATATTCTTGTCAAAAAACTCAGACAGTCCAAAATGCCTGTTTACCAGCTTACCGATGGCGTGACGGCGAAAGAATCCGTATTAAAGGATTATCGCGTTGATGATCCGGATCCGGTTCCGTTGTTCTATCAGTCTGGTTATCTGACCATCTGCGGATACGATAGTCGTTTTAAAAATTATACTCTGAGGTTCCCTAATGACGAGGTCAAATATGGTTTTCTGGATTCACTGGCAAATGATGTACTAGGAGCAAACTCCAACGGAAAAATTCCAGGAATCAATAAGCCGGTTTCAAGGAATATGCAGAATGATTTTATCGAATGAGCTTTTGCCAGATCCAGGATATATAATAAACAGCAAAGGACAGATTGGTCTATATTTTGCTGAAACCAGCGAAGCTGATGAAACTGATCGATAACAGGAGAGTAGAACCTCATGGACTGGAAAAACATCCTTTTTACATTTATTGCTGCACTGATTTTCTGTGGAATCTTTGCCATTTCCATGCATAGAGACCGGAGCCGCTACAGGAATGTGATCTTTCTGCTTTTTGTGGCGATTTCGCTGGTAGACCTGATTCTGTCCTTCTTCGGAAGGTTCGCGACTGCCATTGTTCTGGTTCTCTTCGCGGTCCTGTTTCTTTTTCTTCTGGTCTTTCCCTTTCTCTTGATTTTTAATGGAGGTCTTTCATGAAATTGTACGATTACGAAAAAAAACATCTTCGTCAGATGCGGAAAGAGGCAGCCGGCTGTGCGCTCTTTCTCAAGCGGAACGAGGATTTCCCTCTGGAAGGACCCTGCGAAATTGGCCTCTACGGAAATGGCGGCCGTCATACTCAGAAGGGCGGAACGGGCTCCGGCGATGTCAATTCCAGATTCTATGTGACAGCCGAAAAGGGCCTGGAGTGGGCCGGCTTCACCATTACAACCAAGGACTGGCTGGACCGCTACGACCAGGTCAAGAAGGACCGACACGAGCGCTTCATCCGCGAGATCCGTTCCGGCGCCCGCAAGTCCGGCATGCTTGCCGTCCAGTATTCCATGGGAAAGGTAGAGCGTGAGGGCGATTACGATATCCCGACCGGACATGGTGAGACAGCAGTCTATGTCCTGTCCCGTGTCTGCGGCGAGGGCTCCGACCGTCAGTGGAAGAGGGGCGATATCCTCCTGACCAAGACTGAGATCAGCGACATCATCCAGCTGGCAGCCGATTATAAAAAGTTCATTCTGGTCCTGAATGTCGGCGGCCCGGTCGATCTGTCTCCGATTGCTGATGCCGTGGACAATATTCTTCTTCTTTCCCAGCTTGGCGCTGTGACTGGCGTTGTGCTGGCAGACATCCTTCTGGGAAAGGCAGACCCGTCCGGAAAGCTGGCTGCCTCCTGGGTCAGCGAGCAAAAATGCGAGGCCATCGGCGAATTCGGAAACCGCGACAATACCCGCTATAACGAGGGTGTCTACGTGGGCTACCGCTACTACGAGACCCAGAAGGTTCAGACCCTCTTCCCCTTCGGTTTCGGTAAAAGTTATACCGATTTCGATCTGATCCCCGGAAATGCCGTACTTTCCGGCAGCAGTCTTACGGTCAATGTCCGCGTGAAAAATACCGGAAGCTATGCGGGCCGCGAGGTGGTAGAGGTCTATGCTTCCCTTCCGGATGACCGGATCGATCAGCCTGCCCGGGTTCTGGCGGGATTTACGAAGACTCATACCATCGAACCGGGTCAGGAAGAGGAAGTCTCTGTAAAGGTAAATCTGAAGGATATCACAACTTTCGATGCAGAGGCTGCCTGCTATCTGATTCCGGCCGGCGATACGGTGATTTCCATCGGTGAGGATTCCTGTCATGTCAATCCGGTCTGCATTCTTCATACCAATGAAGATGTCCCGGTCAAGAAGGTTCGGAATGCTCTGGGGAAGACCGATTTCGTCGACTTCTTCCCGAAGATTACAAAATCGGAGCTCAAGAGTGCGGAAGATCAGACTGGCGCAGCTCCAGACGGTTCCGCTAGCGCTGCTTCTAATTCATATGAAAATACAGATACAGCTTCATCTGGTGGAAGTTCTGAAACAGTTGAAAATGCGGCAGCAAATAATGCAGGAAAGGACTCGGCTTCGGATTCTGCTGCTTTGCAGATTCCCGTTATCGAGTTTTCTGATGCTGATATTCCCTGCCAGGTTGTTGATTATGATTTGACTGAGGATATCGATCCGCGGGCTTCTTCGATGACCGATGAAGAACTGGCCAAGGCTTCGGTCGGCGCTTTCAAAGAGGGCGGCGTGCTGTCTGTGATCGGCCAGGCCGGACAGAAGGTTCCGGGAAGTGCAGGAGAGACCTTCGAGGATAAGGAAAGAGACATCCGTGCACTTGTCATGGCCGACGGTCCTGCCGGTCTTCGGATTGACCGGGATTACGGCATTGATAAAGATGGCGCTTATTCCTATGGCAATCCGCTCCTTCTTTCCATGCTGGAATTTGCCCCGAAACCTGTCCAGCTGCTTCCTCTGATCCAGAGAAAGCAGGCCGAGAAGCGGACGAGAAACGGCGGAGAATTAAAGCACCAGTATGCGACAGCAATCCCGATCGGTACAGCCATTGCCCAGAGCTGGGATACCGACTTTGCAAAGGCCTGTGGTGATCTGGTCGGAGCCGAGATGGAGATCTATGACGTCGATATTTGGCTGGCACCGGCACTGAATATTCAGAGAGACATTCGCTGCGGTCGAAATTTCGAATATTATTCCGAGGATCCTCTGATCAGCGGCTGCATGGCTGCAGCAGTGACCAAGGGTGTCCAGAAGCACGAGGGACGCTATACGACCATCAAGCATTTCGCAGCCAACGATCAGGAGACCAACCGTATGGCCAATAACTCCTGCGTCAGCGAGAGAGCCCTTCGGGAAATTTATCTGCGAGGCTTTGAGATTGCTGTCAGAGAATCTCAGCCGGGCTTTGTCATGAATAGCTACAACCTGATCAACGGCACCCATACTTCAGAGCGGCGGGATCTGATGACCGACATTCTCCGCGCGGAATTCGGCTTTAAGGGCTGCGTCATGACCGACTGGGTTGTTCCGGGCATGACCGAGAAGAACTCCCACTGGGGCTATCCGGATCCGGTCAATGTTATCGCAGCCGGAACCTCTCTTTATATGCCGGGCAGTCAGCCGGATTACGAGAACATCCTGTCCGCCCTGAAGAGCGGAAGACTGACAAGAGAGCAGGCCGAGATCAATGTCAGCCGGCTGCTCAAGTATTGTAAGTAAAGTTATGAATCTGAGAAAAATTTTCTTCATGATTCAGAACAATTTTCTGAATCATGCGCGTTTCTGCATTGGAAAGAGCGGATATCTGAATACAAAATCTTTACTTTTCGCATGCTAGAAGATATAATAAAGTAAAGATTGGAGAACGCCTATGTACGATTACAGCCAGTTAAATCATCTTTTACAGGAACGGAAGATCTCAAAATCCGAGCTGGGCAGGCTTCTTCATATTTCATCCCGAACGATCGCCAAGATCGCGAAAGGCGAGAAACTGTCAAAGAATGTTCTCACAAGAATTGCGGACTTTCTGAAATGCAGACCGAGCGATCTCTTTGAAGAAAAATCCGATAATCCTTTGCTACAGGCGCTTCGGGAAGAAAAGGCTGCGGGAATTTCCGGAGGCATCTACCATGAGCTCCAGGTGCGCCTGACATACAATACAAATCATATCGAGGGCAGCCGACTGACAGAAGATCAGACGCGGATGATATTTGAAACAAATACCATTGACGTCGGCGATGGCATCCTTGTAGATGATATTCTGGAAACGGTTCATCATTTCAGAGCCATAGACTACTGCATTGATATTGCAGAAGAGCCCTTGTCCGAAGAAATCATTAAAAAACTGCACTATATTTTAAAGCACGATACTAGAGACTCGACACTTTCCTGGTTTGCGGTCGGAGACTATAAAAAGAGACCAAATATGGTCGGGGGCATTGAGACAACGCCTCCGGAAGATGTCGAGAGCACGATCCATGATCTTCTTTCGGACTACCAGAAGAAAAGCAGTATTTCCTTCGAGGACATTGTGGAATTTCATGCTAGATTCGAGAAGATCCATCCCTTTCAGGATGGAAACGGAAGAGTCGGAAGACTGATTGCCTTCAAGGAATGCCTGAAGAACAAAATTGTTCCATTCATCATTGAGGATAGCAAGAAAGGCTTTTATTACAGGGGATTATCCTACTGGAATCAGGAGAGAGGCTGGCTCATGGATACATGTCTGGATGGGCAGGATACGGTAAAGTCTCTGCTGGACTATTACGAAGTTCCTTATTGATTCCATTTCCAAAGTTGTACAGTACAACTATGCTGATAAACTGTACAATTTACAACGATTCAATTCGTGCAGATTATACAAACTGCTCAAAACTGCTTCCCATTTTCTCCGAATTAGTTGACACACCAGGTAAAACGGCATAGTATGAAGCCGTATTCAAAGGTAAATTCCGATTAAAATGTACACATACAAATTTTATAAATGTACAGGCTCTTCTGCAGATCATTCTAAGGAAAGACCGAGAAAGGCCAATCGGAAGCTATGCAAGTATTATGAATGGAGGATATTTGATGGGAACAAGCGATGCAAAGGCTGAAAATGCCGGAACATGTCCTGAAAAGGGTCCGATCACGGATGAGCTTCTCGAACGGATGAACAAGTGGTGGAGAGCAGCCAATTATCTCTCTGCCTGCCAGCTTTATCTTCTGGATAATCCGCTTCTGGAAAAGCCTCTGTCCATGGACATGATCAAGAAGAAGATCGTAGGTCACTGGGGAACCGTTCCTGGCCAAAACTTCGTTTTCGTACACTTAAACCGTGTCATCAAGCGTTATGATCTGGACATGATTCTGCTTTCCGGTCCGGGACATGGCGGAAACTTCTATATTGCAAATGATTATCTGGACGGAACCTATTCCGAGATCTATCCCAATATTTCCCGTGACAAGACCGGCCTTCAGAGACTCTTCAAGCAGTTCTCTTTCCCGGGCGGCGTTCCTTCGCACTGCGCACCGGAAACTCCCGGCTCCATCAATGAAGGCGGTGAGTTAGGCTACAGCATTGCTCATGCATTCGGCGCTGTTTTCGATAACCCGGATCTGATCGCAGCTGTTACCGTAGGTGACGGCGAAGCTGAGACCGGCCCTCTGGCTACCAGCTGGCAGTCCAACAAGTTCCTGAACCCGGTATCTGATGGTGCCGTTCTTCCGATCCTTCATTTGAACGGATATAAGATCGCCAATCCGACCATCTTCGCCCGTATGTCTCATCAGGAAATCACCGATTTCTTCCATGGCTGCGGCTGGGAGCCCTACTTTGTCGAAGGCGATGATCCTATGACCATGCACCGCCTGATGGCAGAAACCATGGACAAGGTGATCGAGAGAATCCAGGCCATTCAGAAGAATGCCCGTGAGAATAACGATACCACCCGTCCGGTATGGCCTATGATCATTCTTCGTACTCCCAAGGGATGGACCGGCCCCAAGGTTGTTGACGGCAATCGTATCGAGGGCAACTTCCTGGCTCATCAGGTTCCCATCTCCATGGAGAAGCCGGAAGAGCATCTGCCTATTCTTGAGAAGTGGCTGAGAAGCTATCATCCGGAAGAACTCTTCGATAAGGACGGAAAGCTTCTGCCTGAGATCCAGTCCCTGGCACCTGAGGGAGATCACAGAATCGGAGCCAACCCGCACGGCAACGGCGGTAAGCTGCTTCGTGACCTTCGTATGCCGGACTTCCGGAAATATGCCTTCGATATCGGAGAAGAGCACGGCTCCAGAGAAGGTCAGGATATGATCGAGCTCGGCAAGTTCGTCCGCGATATCTTCCGTGAGAATGACGATGCCAAGAACTTCCGTATCTTCGGACCGGATGAGACCAATTCCAACCGTCTGAACGCAGTCTTCGAGGCTGAAAACCGTGACTGGAACTCCGAGCATCTGGATACCGATGATCATCTGAGCCCTTATGGCCGTGTTATGGATTCCATGCTTTCCGAGCATATGTGCGAGGGCTGGCTGGAAGGCTACCTTCTGACCGGACGTCATGGATTCTTCGCAACCTACGAGTCCTTCGCAAGAATTATTGATTCCATGGCTGCCCAGCACGCAAAGTGGCTGAAGGTCTGCAACCAGCTGCCCTGGAGAGAGAGAATCGCTTCTCTGAACCTGATTATGTGCTCGACCGTATGGCAGCAGGATCATAACGGATTCACTCACCAGGATCCCGGCTTCATGGATCATATCGCCAATAAGAAGGCAGATGTCGTCCGCATTTATCTGCCGCCCGATGCAAACTGCCTGCTGTCCACCATGGATCACTGCCTGCAGTCCAAGAACTATGTCAACGTCATCGTCGCATCCAAGCATCCGCGTCCTCAGTGGCTGTCCATGGATGAAGCTGTCCGTCACTGCACACAGGGTATCAGCATCTGGGATTGGGCTTCTACCGATCAGGGTACCGAGCCGGATATCGTCTTCGCCAGCGCAGGTGAGACACCGACCCTGGAGGCACTTGCCGCAGTATCCATTCTGCACAAGGAATTCCCTGAGCTTAAGATCCGCTTCATCAACGTTGTCGATCTCTTCAAGCTGCAGCCTTCTACCGAGCATCCGCACGGCCTGACCGATGCAGATTACGATATGCTCTTCACCAAGGATAAGCCGGTCATCTTCAACTTCCATGGCTATGCAGGTCTGATCCACGAGCTGACCTATAGAAGACACAACAACCGTCTGATCCATGTCAGAGGCTACAAGGAAGAGGGTACCATCACGACACCGTTTGATGTCCGTGTTCAGAATGATATCGATCGTTTCCATCTGGTACAGCTGGCTCTGAAGCTTCTGCCTCAGTACGGCAACAAGGGATCTCATCTCTATCAGAAGATGAGCGACAAGCTGGTAGCTCACAAGCAGTACATCCATGAATATGGTCAGGATCTGCCTGAGGTAGCTAACTGGAAGTGGGAGAAGCTGAACTGAATTCAGCAGAAATAACTTGTAAAATCATTAAAAGGCGTCAGCCGGATCATTTTATTATGGTTCGGCCGGCGCTTTTTCTCTTTCATTATTCGCAATTCACACAGAGACGAATTAAAAAGAGCCATTTACAGCGGTTCATGGTATACTGTATTTAGCAAAGCAAATATATGAAGCTGCAGTGTACATGAATATTATGTCAGTGAACACGATTGAATTGTCCAAGAATATGAATAACATATCGGTGAACGTGCAGGAAGGGGCTTCTTATGAATCGCAGCAGTCATGAAGAGGAGACCAGAAGAACGGATAAGGAAATCCCGAACGGCTCTCAGACACTGCCGGACATGTTCCGGGATATACCGGTTCCTTATGCGATTTTTCAACTGATCTATGATTGTAGTCATAGCAAAGTCGTAGATACCCGTTATCTATATGTGAATGAAGCTTATTGTCAGATGTCCGGCTTCAGCGTAGACAAGCTGATCGGCAGGCGTTTCCTGGACATCTATCCGGGCGGAGTCAGCTGGTTTCCCTATTGCAAGGAGGCCAGGGAGAAGAACAAGTCTGTCCATGCCTGCCACTTCTCGGATGAAGCCAACCACTGGCTGGACTTCACGGTGGGGCCGGTTTCCCTGCCGGATGCCGTTGCATTTGTCTTCACCAATGTCGATGAATTTGTCCTGAAGACGAGGCGGGAGACGACTACGGATGAGGTCATTCTTCGTATCTCGAAGAGCCTGAATAACGAAGAAAACTTTAAAGCCAGCATAGAGCATGCTCTTGAGGAACTGAGCCAGTTTATTCATCCTGACCGACTCTATGTCCTGGAAACGGACGGAAGGACTGTCAGCAATACGTTCGAATGGTGCGCTTCAGGCGTTCAGCCGGAAATTGAGACCATGCAGAATCTGGATTATGGCGATTATATCGGCGGCTGGGAGAAGTATCTGGAAAAGGATTCCGATGTCCTGATATCAGATATCGAAGAACTGAAGGATGATGATCCGGTGGACTATGAGAATCTGAAGCGGCAGGGCATAGAGCGCCTTCTTGCTGCGCCCTTCTACAGCAGAGGAAAGCTTGCCGGCTACCTGGGAGCTGATAATTACAAACCCATTGACCTGATCAACACGCAGCTGGTGCTGAATGCGATTTCTTATTTCATCGGTGCCAAGATCATAAATCAGCGTCTCCTGGAAGACCTGAACCGGCTCAGCCATATGGACACTCTGACCAATGTCCATAACCGGAATGCCATGATTGAGAAGATGAATGCCTTAAAGAGTCAGCATCTTCCGGTCGGCCTCCTCTATGCGGACGTCAACGGACTGAAGCTGATCAACGACCTGAACGGCCATGAAGCCGGAGATCGGGCCCTCTGCTTTTCGGCGGACCTGTTGGTCTCTTATTTCGGCCGGAATTATGTCTATCGGGCCGGCGGTGATGAATTTGTTGTCATTCTTCCTGGAATCGATGAGGAGAAATTCCGTGAGGAAGAGAAGGCACTGAAATCAAAACTCAGTGATAAGGATGAACCCCCTTATCATTTTTCCTATGGAACCAATTACTGTCCCGACAGCGCCCTGATTGAAGAAGCCATCCGGACGGCTGATCAGGAGATGTATAAGGAAAAGGAACGCTATTACCATAGAAAGGGATTCGACCGAAGGAAGATCAATCTCTGGGAGATGGAGCAGAAGACGAAGAAATATTGATGCCGGGAGATTCGGCATGGATTGAAACAATATGGATGCCTGAAGAAATAGAAGAAATTAAATGGCATAGATGCTGACAGATGAAGCATAACCTTTAACACAAATAACTGGGGAGAACACTATGAAGAAGAAACAGATTCTGGCCGTGCTTGGCCTTACATTTTGCTTAGCGCTGGCTGCCTGCGGAGGCACAAGTAAAAAGACGGCAGACACATCCGGTAATCAGACTACCGTTACAGAAAGTAAGGAGTCTGCGAATAAGAACAGTGCGTCGGATAATTCGACTTCGGACAGCAATAAAAACAGTTCCGATTCCTCATCCAGCGCTTCTGACAGTGACAAGAAGTCCAAAACTTCCTCGACTTCCAGCCAGTCTGCAGATTCTGACAAGAAGACGGCTGAGGAAGAGAAGAAACTTTACTCTCTTCTAGAAGAACTGCAGAACGGTGAGGTCGGAACCGCCGGATCTTCGATGAAGATCGCATCAATCGCAGTCGATCTCTGCGATTATCTGTATACGACGCCTTTGACCAGTGACCAGATTACCTCTACTGCAGAGCAGTATCTCAACGATATTTCATCGGACAATGACAAGGTGGATGACTTCCGCCAGGTCTTCGATGCTGTCGAAAGTCAGTACAAGCTCTTCATTGATTCGTCCAATGATGAGACCAGCCTTTTCAAGGATGCCGGCATCAAGAGCACTTCCTATCCTTACGGAAACCAGCAGATCCCGGGTATGGAGACACTGATTCAGGTGGTAAGTCAGAAACTTGCCATGTAAACCTCATAAAGAGCAATTTTGAGCCGGCCTTCAGGGCTGGCTTTTTTATAAAAATCATCGATGAGAATAATGGATAATATCGAAAGAACGAAAGTCACGAGAAAGGTAAAAGGCGCGTTACTTATGATATAATAAATTATCACTGATTGATTCTAATGATTCAGTCGAGTTCTTTCAGGGATTATCATAAAAAGAACGATATGATGGCGGATTCGTTCGAAGGAGATTTTCCATATGAGGTTGACAGCCGGAATGAATCAGAATAAGAGAAGAAGGCAGAGATTCAGCAGGGACAATAGAGGCTTTGTGCCTGCCGAGCTTCTCTGCGTTCTTGGCATTATCGTTATTGTCATCATTATCAGTATTCCTCTCATTCGGAATTACAGGGAGGAATCCCGAAGAAATCTCGACGCCTCCAATGCCAGATCCATCTACCGCACTCTGGAAACCATGATGGAAGAGGGCAGGCTGGATCTCACATCAGAGACCTATAACGGGAGTCTCTGGGTTCTGGTGCAGAGCTCGGATTCCAAGAGACGGCTCAAATATGATAAATATGACTCTCTGAATCTCTATCTGGATTCGGATCAGAATGTCATTCTCCATGGCTATACCGGCACCAGTAACAGCCAGACGATCGGCGAGCTGAACAGTTCTTCCGATTCCAGTCAGAAATCCACAGGCAAATCCTCTGATAATACCAATAAAAAATCAGAAAATGCCGATATTACAGATGAACTGAAGACTTGCTTCGGTAAGGGCGGCACGATCCTTCATTGTGCCGAACCCAATAAGAAGATTAAGAAGACTGCCGGATGGGATTGGTATATGATCCGTTTTACAGTCGATGCCCAGGGACAGGTGAACGGAAGAATCTATTCCGGCAGCCATACGGATACGTCTACAGAGCCCAAATACCATAAAGAAGAAACCAATATCGAGAAATATATGGACAATCTGGATTCCGGAATCGTCATCAAGCAGACCTTCTGGCAGGTCAGACGCCGTACCCTGACCTGATATTCTGATCCGGAGTATAGAATGAAAACGGATCAGCAAGGATCCGGCTGTTTTTCCATCGAACCGCTGAATTAGGAGTGCACACATTTTGAAGTTTGAAAATCTTTTTCCGAAAAAGAACCTGACTACGGAAAATCTGGAGAATTTATCCGATGATATTGCCGTAAGAAATATACAGTCCCTCTACCGGATTGCCTGCTTCAGTCTTCTGATTACAATCCTTCAGCTTTCTTACCTATTCCATGATCTTTCCAATCATCATTCTGGATCTGCCGAGGAACATCATTATGGCCCTGCCGTCGCGAGTTTAGAATAAAGAGAAAAGTTATGGATTATTCGGATGTGAGGAATCTCATTTCCTATTCAATTAAAGAGCTGCAGGATCTGATCGATAAGAAAAGGGATGACTATGCGGTCATTCGTCTCGTTGATCCGGAAGAATGCAGAGAAGTCGTCATCAATGATGACGGAAATTTCGAATATGGAACCTCTTGCTATAAACTCTGGGGCAGCTGCAGCCACTGCAAAAACTGCACCAGCTTCCGGGCCTGCCGCACCAACTGTGAGCAGGACCGGAGAGAAAAGCTGGGCGAACAGCCGGTTTCGGTTCGTTCCATCCCGGTTCGAATTCATTCGGATGATACAGAGAGTCCGGTCGGCACGGATTATTTCTACACTCTGGAGCTGATCCGGGAGATCAGTGATGATAAACAATCCGAAAACAGTCCGGCACACAGTCAGGAAAGCATTCCGGGAAGAACTTCAAATAGCAATCCGGAACATCCGGAAAACAGTTCAGAGATAAGCCCGAAGAGAACTTCGGATAACGAGAATTATCTCCTTCTCCATGATATGCTGACCGGCTGCGCAAATGGAGACGGCATCCGCCTCATTATCCGCCATGCCCTTCAGGAAAACCTCGATCAGAATTATGTCATGGTTCTGACCGATATCCGCCGCTTTTCCATCATCAATGATCTCTACGGCAAGCACCGGGCAAACCAGCTTCTCATCCACTTTGCTGACATTCTCCGCAAGGCTTATCCCGGAGCTCCGATCGGACGGATCCGGGCGGATCAGTTTGTCCTCTTTATAAAGGAAGACCAGTACGATCCGGACCGGCTGGAATCCCTTTTTGTGGATCTGGAAGCAGAAGAGGGCAAAGTCATTAAGCACATCCATGTCCATGCCGGTGTCCTTCGAGTCGGGGAAAAGGAGCATGAGCTTCCTGTGGCAACACTCATTGACCGGGCCAATCTGGCCATTCAGTCCGCCAAGGAGAGTGAGAAGCTCCATGTCATCGAATTCAGTCAGAAAATGCTCCACGATATGCTTCAGGAGCAGTTCGTCATCAGTAATTTCCAGACCAGTCTGGAAAAAGGTGAGTTCCAGATCTTCCTCCAGCCCAAGGTCCGCCTGGACGGAAGCCTGGCCGGAGCCGAGGCCCTGACCCGCTGGATCCGGCCGGACGGACAGATTCTTTCTCCGGCGGTCTTCATTCCGCCCCTGGAGAAATCCGATCTCATCACCTCCCTGGACTTCTATATCTGCCATCAGGTGGTCCGAAAGCTCGATTCCTGGAAGGGTACGATCTTGGAGCACTGCCCCATATCGGTCAACATTTCTCCCAAAGACGCCTACTACATCGAAGTAGCGGATCTTCTCGAACAGCTCTGCGAGGAGTATCAGGTTCCCAAGGAACTCCTCCATGTGGAGATTACGGAGACCGGCCTGATTGAGACATTAGACAGCAATATCAATGTCATCCAGCAATTGAAGAACCGGGGCTTTCAGGTCGAGATCGATGACTTCGGCAAGGGCCTGTCCTCCCTCAACATGCTCCAGCACATCGATGCGGATATCCTGAAGATTGACATGGGCTTCCTTCACAATACGTCAAATGAAGACCGCCGGAATATCATCCTCGAATCCGTGATTCAGATGTCCCGGAGGCTCGGTATGGAGCCTCTGACCGAGGGTGTCGAGACCGAAGAGCAGGCAATGGCATTGCATGATATGGGCTGCTATCTCTATCAGGGATTCTATTATTCGAAACCCATTCCGATACCGGAATTTGAGAAACACTGCATGAACCGGAAGGCAGCTTTCGGTAAGGCACATGGATGAGATGCAATTATCCGGAAGCGCTGCAGAATGGAAGACAAGCATCCGGACAGCAGTTATGAAATACGTAAATGCAAACCAATAGTGAAAAAAGTACAGGCATACGTATGAAGAATGCAGATAACAGAAGACAGGAAGATCTTCATGATATAAGTGAATTAGATCTGAAGGAATTTCAGAAAGGCTCCTGGTTTCAGGCTGAGCTTGCGGCGAATAACCTGACCTTCGGCAGGGCAGCATCGATCATTCTCTGTATCATTTCCCTGATCGGGTTTGTCGGGACCTATGCACCGTTTTCGGAAGGTGCTGTGCTTTCCTATCTGAATGCGACCCTGGTCTATGCGATCATTCTGATTACCAATCTTATGTTCCTGTTTTTTTTCAATCGTGAAATCCGGGTCATGAAGAGGGAAAAGAAGACTGCAGCCGAAGCTCTGGTCAACTGGTTTACAGGAGTCAACATGGCTCTTTCGGCCCTGACCATTCTTACAACCCAGCAGGGCAGCAGCCTCCTCTTTGAATACATTCTGATGACGGTTGTGGTCTACCTGATTCTCTATCTGGATCTCAGAAAGCACATCCGGAATATGATGATCAATATCCTGAGCATCATTCTGATTCTTTATCTCAGTAATGTCCTCCTGGCCTGGCAGGACATTGTGGATTTCGCAGCTCTTCATTTGATCTGCACCTTCATTAACGGAATCCGCTACCGGAACTTCCTCCGCATGGAGAAGAACAAGTACCTCGTTGAAAAGCAGAGATCCGAATTCTATCAGGACAGCCGGACCGATGCTCTGACAGGTCTCCGGAACCGGACCGGTCTTCGGGATGATTTTGAAACCTTCATCGGAAGAGACATTTGCATCGCCATGCTTGATCTCGATTCTTTCAAGAAATTCAACGATAATTTCGGTCATTCGCTCGGCGATCTGGTCCTCGAGACCACCGGCCACTTCATGAAAGAAACCTTCACCCGGAGAAACGATCTCTGCTACCGCTATGGCGGCGATGAATTCCTGATCATCTCCGAGGAGAAAGACAGCAGGGTCTTCTATGAGAATCTGGTCCAGCTCAATAACAAGTGTCAGAACTGGCAGGATCAGATCCGGATCTTTCTCTGCATCGGCTATAGCTTCGGCCACCCGAATTCCCAGGAAGAGATCCGGAAGCTAATTGCAGATGCAGACGAAAATCTCTATGATGCCAAGAGTCAGGGCGCCGGAAAGATCATCGGCGGCCTCCCTGCCCGTCAGGGAAATGCAGACCGGTCCGGAGATTCCGCCACAGACAAGACCATCCTCTTATCGCTTCTGTCCATGGAAGATGCATCAAAGCAGTTCGAAGAACAGAATCTCTGTCATTCAGAAGCTGATCGATCTCAGTCGGGAATCCGGACGAATCATGATCGCAGAGGGCATTGAGACCCGGGAACAGCTGGTAAATGCCAGGGTTCTCGGAGCCAATCTGATTCAGGGCTATTTCTACAGTAAGCCCCTGCCCATAGAGGAGCTGATGCTGAACCCTCTCTTTAAGGAAAGAGAAGATGAGATCAATATCGAATATTACCACACGATCTCAGAAGCCAGACTTCCATCCATCTACAAGCCTTACTATCATCTGGAAGCTAAGGTGCCCATGGTCTATGCAAGGGCGGTCATGGAGCTGAGAAATGAGAAAGCAGTAGAGACAGAAAAAGGCGGGGATTCGGCTTCGGTTGGAGAGACATTTGCTGAAATCAGAAACAATTCGAAAGCGGATTTGAAAAAGAATTCGACATACCGGATCAAGGTGCTTCGCGTGAACGTGAGAATGCAGGAGTTCCTGCAGGATCAGGGCTTCGTGGAATTTCAGGGGAACAATTGCCTGATGAGAGAGGACACAGAGCTTTCCATTCCTCTGAGAAAAGCCATCCCATCAATCAGCAGAGATAAGGTGACCGTAGACTTCAACCTGAAGATCAGCGACATGGTTTACCACTGCCAGATCGCCTGGCTGGCCGATAATCCGGAAAAGGAACTGACCGCCTATATCCTGAATCTGACCAACTTTGAGCTCAGGCCGGTAGCAGAGCAGAAAGACGGGGAGAGTTTTGATCTCCTGTATCAGCTGAAGTGAAGATATTGAACAGATAAATTTGAGGGGACTGCTGGAGTTCGGCAGATATAGTTATTTGAATTGGAAATGTG
>JAQYBF010000032.1 GCA_029338875.1 Lachnospiraceae bacterium | reverse complement strand
ATTGCGTATGGTGAAGGCAAGGCGCAGAAATTTGATCTCTATCTGCCGAAGGATGATTCAAAAAAGTCCTATGGATTAGCGGTCTATCTTCATGCCGGCGGTTTTACATCCGGAGATAAGAGTGATGATGAAGAAATGCTGGCATGGTTTTGTTCAAAAGGATATGTAGCAGCGGGAATTAATTATACTCTTGCAGATGAAAAGAATCATGCAAGCGTGCTGACACAGTCCAACGAGATCAAAGCCGCAATGCCGAAGGTAGTGGAAGCGGCGAAGGAAGCCGGCTATCCGATTGATAAAATGACAATCGCCGGAGGTTCTGCAGGTCATGCGCTCGCGATGATCTATGCATACAGGGATGGAGCGGATGCTCCGGTTCCTGTAGTATTAACCTTTGGCGGAGTCGGACCCTCCAGTTTCTATGCAGAAGACTGGGGAATATTTGGCGGCGGAACGAAGACAGAAAAGCAAAGGGCAGTGGCAGCCGCACTCTTCAGCGCGATGAGTGGAGAGGTAATTACTCCTGAAGCAATCGCTGATGGAACTTATCTGGAAAAGGTAAAACCGATCGCAGCGGCAGAATGTGTGAAAAACAATCCGGTTCCGACTGTAGTGGCATACGGGGCACACGACAAAATGCAGCCATTTGCAGCATCGAAGCGTCTGAAGGCAGCCCTGGAAGAGAATCATGTGGATTATCAGTATTTTGTACTGCCTCATTCAGGTCATGGCCTTCAGAATGATAATTCGCTCTCTCTAAAGTGGATTCAGACAGTGGAGCAGTATCTGGATAAATACATGCCGGTGAAATAATACAGAAAAAGATCCGGCAACCTGTGACATCAGGAAAAATTTGAATCATTTTGCCTGCAGGCATTGGGATAAGTCCTGATGTCTGCAGGATTTTTTTGTAATTTGCAGATTTTTTTAAAAAATTAAATGTAACTATTGACATTACAATAAAGCAGTGATATATTTTAAACATCAGATGTAACAATAAACATTACAAAAAAACAATAGGAGGTACAAAATGGCAAAGATCCAGGGACTTGAAGCAGTAGGAAAATTTTTAGGAGAGGCAGGAACATTCTACCTTGCAACTGAAGATGGCGATCAGGCAAAGACCAGACCGATTTCCTTCCAGATGTATGAAGATGGAAAGCTTTACTTTGTAACCGGCAGACATAAGGAAGTTTATCAGCAGATGCTGAAGAATCCGAAGGTTGAGGTCTGCGGCTTCAAAGGAGCAGATATCGTAAGAATCTGGGGTAAATCGGTAATCGTTGACGATGATCAGCTTTTTGAGAGATGCAAGAAGGTTCTTCCGCTTCTTGGCCAGATCTATAATGATCAGACTGGTTTCAAGCCGGCGGTATTCTATATCGAGAATCCAAAGGCAGAGTACAGCAACATGGTTGACTATACACTGAAGTATGAGATCGAGCTGTAATAGAAATTTAAAATATGATATCTAATCAGGCATTGATTGGATCAGACGGAAAGGCGCGGCAGAATCACCATGATTCTGTCACGCCTTTTTTGTGAGAGTAGTTTATAGCCGGCGTATGAGGGAAAAAGACCGAAGAGTAAGCTGAAGATCGTTTGGATGCCTGCTGCATTGGAAGCAGAAACAAAAAAGGAATTGATGTGAAATATGAATATTGCAATTCAGGGTACTAAAAATGAAAAATATCAAAAAATAGTACCGTGAATCGACTAATTATGATATCTTTTTTACAGGAAGGAGATGCGCAGAGATGTTCAAGAATATTTATCCCAGAGAAAAATATCTGTCAAGACTGCGGCCTTTTTATGATTCAGATATCATTAAAGTAGTCACCGGAATTCGGCGTTGTGGAAAGTCCTGCATTTTGAAAGCAGTTATGAATGAATTGCTTTTACATGGTGTTAATGAAGATCAAATCATTTATCTGCCATTGGATAGACGTGGATATAAACAGATTAAAAGACCGGAACAACTAGAAGAGCGCATCGAATCTGAACTATCGGATGAAGAATTTTACTATATTTTTATCGACGAAGTACAGAATGTTAAGGGCTTTGAAAGAGTTGTCCAAGCGTATGCAGATGAAGGCTTTTCGGTTTTTCTGACTGGTTCGAATTCATATCTGCTTAGTGATGAGATTACAACAAAACTCACAGGAAGATATCTTGCTTTTGAGACATTTCCACTGGATTTTAATGAATATCTGAAGATGAAAGAGTTTTTTCATGTGGAAGTCAGCAATGATATGGACCATGAGTTCAATGAGTACGTGCTGAATGGTGGATTCCCAAAATCATTGGAATTTCCTGATATCAACGTCAGGCGTACATATACGCGTGGTATAGTTTCAGAGATTTTTGAAAAAGATGTAAAAACAAGAAGAAGGATTTCAAATCTTGCGGTATATGAAAGGGTACAATCGTTTCTGATAAATAATTATGCTTCCCCATTTTCGCTCGGTAATCTCCTGGATATTCTGCAGAAGGAGGGAATCAGGACAAAAGCTGCAACAGTCCGTGGGTATATCGAAGACCTGAAAAAAGCTAAAATTATTTACGAGTGCAATCGTTATGATTTAAAAAGCAAAAAAGCAATACGGCGAGATCAGAAATATTATCTGGCTGATATGTCATTGTATTTTTCGATGAATACAGATAATCAATTAAATTTCGGTCCGACTCTGGAAAATCTTGTATACCTGTATCTGGTAAGCAATGAGTATCAAGTAAGTATTGGAAGAATCGGGAAATTTGAGTGTGATTTTATCTGTCGTGATAAAGAACAGAATTATTCTTATATTCAGGTGACTTACTCTCTGCACGGAGGAAGTCCGGAGGCAGATCAGAAGATCCAGAAAAGAGAGTACCGTCCATTTAGAAGCATCAGGGATGGATATCCCAGATATATTATTTCGCTGGATAAATATCGCGATCAGAAAGAGGGAGTGCGGCATATCAATGTGATAGATCTGTTCCTTGGAAAAGAAAAAATCTGATACGAACTGTAGAAAATATAGAGCAGTATCTCGATAAATATATGCCGGTGAAATAAGGCAGGCTTGAGTTCGCTGAATCGTATGACATCATTATTCTGAAGCTGGAAGAGGATCTGTATTATCCAATAGGCCGCCTAAGCTAGACAATCTCCACGTAGGTTTTATAGAAATCATAGATTTTTCTGTCTTCTCTTGCTTCAATCAGGAAGCGGCTGATCACGGCTCCGGTCTGATATTTCTCCTGAATCTTTTCTAAATGCTCCATCAGATCATTGGGAAAACCATCACTGATCTCTTCTTTCATCAGAAAGGCGATATAGCGATGGCCCGTATTTTTCCATATGATCTGGGATGGATCCATTTCCGATTCTTCCGACGGTTCAATCGTAATTCCCCTCTGTTCCTTCTTCATATCCGAAGAATGCTGGACTCTGGAATAGAGATAAGGATTTTCAATATAGCGAAGGAGTTTCTCCCTCTCGATAAAATCAAAGGATACAATGCAGTCCGTATCAATATCGGTCTCCTGATAAGGGTTCTTCCGAAGATCGCGCAGGGTCTGAATAGCCTCCATATGATGGTGAAGTTTTTCCATTCTTTGCTGCAGGGCTTTTTCTTCCTCTTTCAGGTCGGCTAATTTTTCCTCAAAAAGCTGATAGTGTTCGTCCGGACTGGTGCTTTCCATCTGTCGGATATTTTTCAGGGGGAGACCCAGTTTTTTATAAAAAATGATATCGGAAATATTCATCAGGTCCTCGATCTCATATTCCCTGTAGTGATTTTCCGGGTCTTTTTCGGGTCTGAGCACACCCATTTCTTCCCAGTAACGCAGGGTGGATGCCGGAATATCGAAGAATTTTGCAATTTCTCCGATTTGAAATGTATTTTTCTGAAGGTTCTCTGCCATAAACTCTTGCCTCCGGATCTAAATCCGTCCTTTCTTTCTGATCTTACGGTAAGTCCACGTTTTTCATTTCTGCTCTAAATTTCTTCTCTTAAGAGAAATGTAGACCATCTCCTCTTAACCTTCAAGTACCTTTAAGGTTTAGCCTTATTTGTAGAAAGAAAAGATTCGGAGGTAAATGTTTATGGAAAACACAATGATTTTTCGCTCGGTGAAGGAGGTTCGCTTTTCAAAGCTTCTCAGCTTTATCATTCCGACCTATCTGACATCACTTTTCAATACGGTTTATACCATAGTGGACGGCATCTTTGTTTCGGAATATGTGGGCACCAATGCCCTTGCCGCCATCAATATTGTCTATCCCATTGTAAATATTCTGACCGGCATTGCCCTGGTTTTTGCCAGCGGCGGGAGCTCCATAGCGGCCCTGCATATGGGAGCGGGGGAAAAAGAAGAAGCAGACCGCTCCCTGTCTTCCAGTTTTTTCTTTTCCATTCTCCTGGGAAGCCTGATCTCGATCATCATCCTCTTCAATCTGACATCCATGCTAAGTCTTCTCGGAGCCAGAGATGCCACCATGAGAGACTGTCAGATCTATGCTCTTTTCTGGCTGCTTGGAACGCCCATTGTGATTGGAAAGGAGCTTTTCACCTATTTCATCCGTGCTGACGGTTCCCCTTCCTACAGCTTTGCGACAGCTCTGGCCGGAGGCGTCCTGAATATTGTGCTGGACTATCTTTTTATCCATTCCATGAACATGGGCATCAGGGGAGCTGCCCTGGCAACCTTGATCGGACTGGCGGTCTCTTTCTGTATGGGTGTCTTTTATTTTGTCAGGAAGAAAAAGTATCTGCGATTCACCCTGCAAGGGCTTTCCCTTAGGAAAGCACTGCAGTGTATGGTGAATGGTATGTCTGAATTTGTCGATCAGATTGCCATCGCAGTGACAACCATCATATTCAACCGAACGGCGCTTTCCTTTGCCGGAGAAAATGGCATAGCCGCCGTGTCCATCATTATGTATCTGCAGTTTCTGGCAATCGGCATTTATTTTGGATTTTCCATGGGGCTTTCCACCCCGCTGGGCTACGCCTATGGAAACCGCCAGCCGGAGATCTGCAGAAAACTAGAAGCTTATGCTTACCGCTTCCTTTTTACAGCGCCCATGATTATCTATGCCCTGACATGGCTTCTGGCGCCGCTGGGCGTATCCTTCTTTGTAAATCAGGGATCTTCCGTATTTTCACTTGCCGTATCCGGTATGCGGATCTATGGTCTCGGCTTCCTTTTCTGCGGTTTCAATATTTTCTCTGCAATCCGCTGTATGTCCTATGGCAGAGGTCATCTGTCCGGATGCATTACCTTTTTACGATCTTTTGCCTTATTGATCGTTTTTCTTCTGCTTCTGCCGGAGAAATTCGGCCTGGCCGGTCTTTGGTCCGCCATGCCGGCTGCTGAATTCCTGACTCTTTTTGTCTCTATCCCTCTTCTAAGAAAGAGCCCCCGGAATGTCATCCGGACAGAGGCATGATCGTTCGAAGACCGGTATCGCATGCGATCAGCGTTAACGAGCGATATCAGGCTGCCGGACCGTTTTTCCCCAGCTTTCTACCAGCTTTGGCAGGGTCCAGGCAGCGTTGGCCGGACTGGTGGAAGGAAGGCAGACCGCCGGCCGATTGATTTCCGGTTCGATATATTTGCGGTAGAGCTTATCCGCAGTCTTTCCATTGGTAATAATCAGCTGTATTTCGGCCGTCTCAAGAATCGGGCTGAGATCATTCGGCTTGGCATTCTTGATACTGGCATCCGAGGAACCGGTGATAGTGCAAGATCGGATCACATCCCAGAGTGCAATGCCGTTTCGAAGGAGAAAGGCTTTCTTCTCCGGAATCGTCTCTGGAAGTTCCTCTTCGAAAATCTGCGACAGAACCTTCCAGAAACGGTTCTGGGGATGGCCGTAGAAGAAAGCGGTCTCCCTTGATTTTACAGAAGGGAAGGACCCAAGAATCAGAATACGTGATTTTTCGTTATAGACTGGATCAATTGGATGCTGCAGGGTCTGTTCTTGCAAGGTTTTCCTCCGAAGAAGCAAAAAGCCTCTTTCTACTCTTAGACTGAATGATAATTGGATTTCGATCTCATCATATCAGAAATTCAAGAGCAGAAAGAGGCATTTTTATTTTGTCTTGTCAGTCTGTCCCTTTTGAATATAAAATGAGGATTGTTTGAATTCACAAGGATTGATATAGGTGGTAGAAGAAAGCGATGAATCATAGAAAAGCAGTATTTCTCGATATCGACGGCACGCTGGTGACTTTTCAAAGAAAGTTCCCCTCGTCTGCCCGGCTTGCCCTGGAGAAGGCCGGAGCTGCCGGCCATCTTCTTTTCATCTGTACCGGCCGAACCCCGAGCCAGATCTACCCCTGGCTTTTAGAGACCGGTCTTTTTGACGGAATCGTTGCGGGCGCCGGGTCGGATGTCCGGGCAAATGGCGAAATTATCTTTCAGCACTTTGTCGATCGAAAGAAACTGCTTGAACTGATCCACTGGATGAATGAGAGGCAGATCTACCTCATTCTGCAGGGCAGTGAGGATCTGTATGCGGATGAAAAGCTGCTGGCATTCCACAGGAGTCTCTACACAGACGATGCTGTGCGTCAGGAAAGGGAAAAGCTTCTCGGCCATGTCGAGATTCTGAATGATATTGAAGGCGCTCCGAACATTGAAAAAATCGCCTACTATCACTCCACTCTGACGCAGAAGGAGCTGCAGGAGGCCATTGGTCCATATTTCAGCGTGACGGAATCCAGTATCAGCAGGGGCGGCAGACTGAACGGGGAAATTACTGTCCGGGGCTTCGATAAGGCGCTGGGCATGAAATATATGCTGGATCACTTCGGGCTTTCGCGGGAGGACAGCATCGGCTTCGGGGACAGCGAGAATGACTTGCCCATGATGAATTATGCCGGTCTGTCGGTCGCTATGGGAAATGGCTCAGAGGAAACGAAGAAGGCAGCGGATCTTGTTACGTCTCCCATTGAAGAAGACGGCCTCTATCAGGGATTCGTCAGGGCCGGGCTGATTTCCTGAATGAATTCTGGGTGGAAAATCAGCCCTTCGAGGCTGTATTTATCAAAATATTGTCAAAAACTGTCAAAAAACTGCCACCTCAGCGGTGGCAGCTTTTTTCTGACAATACTGGTATGATGAGATAAATGTAAACCGCGCTCTAAATTTCTGAAGACCGGCGGACCCTGGCTTTGGCAGAGGCGTCTTCCTCAGATCGGCGGACTCTGGCTTCAGCAGAGGTCCATCCCTCAGGCCGGCGTCAGCACGGCTTCGAAGACGATCAGAAGGACCATGAGGATCAGAATCTGAACAGCATCGAGGATGGCGATTCCGATATAGCGGACCCAGCGCTTTTTACTCTGGCAGAGGGGCATAAATCTCTGAACGTTCATGTAGTTGAAGCAGCCAAAGACAATGGACAAGGCCATAAGGAAGAAGAAAATCCGGGCGATCCAGAGAGCGATGCCGGTCGTATTGTCGAGCTTTAAAGACATGCTGAACATGAAAAGAAGCAGGTAGGTAATGCTTGCGACCGTCATTTTCCAGAAGGATCCGGTCCGGAAGCCCGGCAGGGTATAGTCAGACAGAGAACCGGAATTATGGACCTTTTTCAGAGGCTTGGGTGAATCCAAGTTTTCTCTTAATTCGGAGACGTTTTCAAACCGTTCGGCCGGATTCAGCTGGGTACATTTGTCGATAATGGAATCGAGATGCTCTGACTTTGTGTCCAGGGAAGCAGCCATTTTCTTCATTACAATGCCCAGGGCATAGATGTCCGTCTGGGGAGAAGAAGATCCGAAGCCATACTGCTCCGGGGCTGCATAGCCCTGCGTTCCGAGAAGAACCGTGTCTTCCTCTGCCATGGAATAGAATTTTGCCGCATTGAAATCCAGAAGAACCGGATGATTATAGCTTGTGATGATAATATTCGAAGGCTTGATATCCCGGTGGATGATGGCGGGCTGGGCGGAATGCAGCTTATTGACTATGCTGCAGAGGTCATCCATGTAGGTCCGGATATCACTCTCTGCGAGATCGTGGTTCTGAATTTTCTCCGCCAGGGAAGTGCCGGAGATATATTCCTCGATGACTGTCAGTTCCCCGTCTTCTTCAGAGTAATCTATGATCCTGGGGACTCCGGTGATCGGATGGCTGTAGAGATACTGATAAACCTTCAGATTATAGACGTCGAGAACCTTTTTGATGAAGATTTTGGACGTCTCCTGATGCTGGACCAGGTAGACTTTATGCGGTTCATTGATGACCGCTATGGTTTTGTAATAGGACAGAGCCAGTTTCTTTGAATAATCCACAATATCCTCCTCAATATATGAAAATTATAACAGATGGGAGGCAGGTTATGAACGGGGAAGAAACTGACAGCAGAAATACGAAAAGCAGATACAAAAACAGTAAAGATATGAATGAAAATACCTGAATGAAACAGACGCAGCAGATAAAAATACATGAATGAAACAGACGCAGAAAGACATGGATGAGAAGGATATGAACGAGAAAGACAAGAAAGAAAAAGATACGGACGAATTAAATAAGGTTCTTGGAAAGACGCATCTCTCAGACTTTGAGAACTACCGCAGAGAAAACAAGGAGAGCATGAATGATGGCGTGGAATCCTTCACGGTTTATCTGAAGGATCTGCTTTCGAAAAAGAGGCTGACCCAGCAGACGGTCTTCCTGCGGGCCGATATCCCGGAACGCTATGGCTACAAGCTTCTGTCCGGAGAGAAACATACCAGGCAGAGGGACGTGATCCTCCGGATCTGCTATGCAGGGGAATTGAGCCTGGCCGAAACCCAGAGAGCCTTGAAGAAATATGAGATGCCGGAACTCTATCCGAAGATCCCACGCGATGCCCTTTTGATGATAGCCTTTAACGAACGGCCGGGGAGCATCCTCGAAGTGAATGCTCTTCTCAAAAAGAACGGTTTTGAACCACTGCGGACCAGCGGCCTGCAGAATTGAATCTGGTCTACATTTTCCCACCCCTACGGGGAGAAGCGGAAAAGCAGTACTCGTCTATAATTGTCTCATATTCCAATTGGATGACAGTGAAGATGATTCAATGAGAGACAAAGAGGGTACTGCTTTTTTTCTTGCTTTCCAATCCGGAAACCTATGAAACAATCGCAGAGTCGGACCCGATTATGTTTTCTGCTAAGTAAGAGGAGGAATTTTGACATGAAAATTTGGAAGCTGGTATCCGGTATTTTATCTATGGTATTTTTTGCAGTCGTTGTATTTCAGTCCTGCGCAGCAGGATTATCGAATGCCCTGGAGGAGAACGGAGAGACCTCCGGTTCCGCCGGCATATTTGTAGCTATCTTTATGCTGGCAGGCGGAATTGTTTCGGTTGCGACCAGAAATTCGGTCAAAAAGGGCGGAAATATTGCGCTTTTCATTCTGTTTGGCCTGGCTGCAATCATCGGCTTTGCAGGCCATGGCAGCTATTCGGATCTGACTGTCTGGGCCGGCTGGTGCCTGATCTGCGCCATTCTTGCTATTGTGGCGATGATTGCAGGAAAGAAGGAGGGCGGCGACAAGGATAATACTTCCGCGCAGGCATAATAATACTGATGACTAAAACTTCCTGTATCAAAATTTCAGGCAAAAAATATGGGAAGTTTTGACTGGAGATTGAAAAATACCTTCTTTATCGGAGATTCCGGTAGAGGAGGTATTTTTTTCCAGCGCGATTTGAAACACAGCGGTTTCTGCAGGGAAGATATTTAATTTGGAGAGAGAAGATTGTTGGGACTATAAAAAGGGAGCCGACTGAAGTCGACTCCCTTCAAGTATATGTCCGCAAACATATACCCCAATTAATAATCTTAGTATACAGTAATCACATTAAATAGGCAATGCTTAGATATAATTTTTTAAGGTACTTATTCGTGAAGAAAGATCCGGGCGAATAACTTTTGCCGCAACATTGGGGTTAACAGCAATTCTGTATTCATTAGTTATTTTTTCATAGTCTTTGATGAATGCCTTTATCTCTACCTTAGTAACACCAAGTAGTTTTAAATAGTAGGACATTAGAATTACGTAATCACCGATTGATTTGAAATTCACATAGGATAAACCAATCTCCTGTTCAAGACACCGTTTCATTGCCTTATCGGGATCGATGTTGCGGAAGCGAGTATCAAATACAACTGCATTGTGGGCTATAGCATTTCGAAGATCTTTTAAAGTGTATATATATTTATACACTAATCGTCGATCAGTATCCGCTGCAACATTAAGTCCAAGATTATGAGAGATAATATTGCGCATATCATAATTGAGGCAAGAAAGAAGATAACCAAAATCACCAAGCATCATAATTTCAAAGAGAGCCCAGAGAGGAACTCCTGAGTAGCCTACGTTGTTGTAGAAATGAGTGATTTTAGGATTACCGTTTCTATATGCTCGTGAAAGATATGACTGAATCGTACTTTCAAGATTCAGTTTGTCTTGCTGTGCCTTTTTCCTTTGATCAGGTGTAAATGAAGCTGGACAGTTTTTATATGAACTGACAGCTTTGTTGTACATTGCCTGAATACTTTCTGATTTTGTGTAAAGCAAAATGCTTTCTAAGGCAACGTTTTTTACAGCGGTTTCGATAAACATCATCTTACCATAAAATAGACTTTTTAGATTCGAGTCATATTGTATGGTTGCATATATTTCGTCATATGATGTAAATGGAAGTCGATTCAGTGATGTACCAAAGAAACGATAACCTTTATATCCGTGAAAATAGCCAGTATTGAGAAGCTGCCGCTTTTGAGTACTTCCCGAAATGGCAATGCCGTTATCTCTAAGATGCCGCATAAGACCATCTGTTGTTTTAAAACTCATAATACCCCCATATCTCCCCATAACTTTTTATTAAATTATACAGCTCAGGAAGGCTCTGAACAATAAATTCTTAACGGATGATATTTTCAGGATATATTTCCCATTTTGGGTATGGAGGTTTTGAAATTTCACTTAAGTGATTTCTCAGTGTAGAAACATTTCATTATAAGCAGCCATGTATTTACACCTTGTTTCGCCCAAGCGGCCGCCTCAATTCATTCCATTCATTTTTCCCGTATTTCGCCCGAAAGGATGCCGGCATAAAGCCGGTATAGGTCTTGAACATTTTTTCCGTCATGGCATTTATGGTTCCTCATTCCTGGTCGACCGGCTGTTTCACAAAAAGAGCGTAGACTTTGATTTCTTTGAATATGCGGAAGAGGAGTAAGAACATTCAGCCATAGGATAGGACATCTCCTGCTCTCTGGCTATAGGGAAAGCCTTGAATCAGTCCAACTTTTTTTCTATTTGACCTTTTCCCGGGCGGAACTTAAGATTTATAAAACGCTAGTTTTCCTGCTTGGCTTGTTCAGAAAACCAGTCGAAGCATTGATCTGAACAGAAATATTGATCTGTACACAAGCATTGATCTGGACAGAAGCACTGCTCTGAATATGAAGCGGAAACGGGAAGCAACAGGGAAAAGAAAAAAGATTCTGTAAATAGAAGGCATTCAGGAAAATGCATTCTCGAGACAGAAGGCAATCAGGAGAAGGCATTCAGGAGAAGGCATTCAGGAGAAAGCATCCTGGAAATGGAAAGGAAGGCAGACATGAGCAGACCTTATCGTTACGACATTGTGGGAAGTTTCTTAAGACCTCAGGAATTAAAAGAGGCACGGTCTAAATTTGCCAACGGGGAAATCAGTAAGGACGAGCTGACCGCTGTAGAAAACGCCTGTATCAAGGACCTTGTCGAGAAAGAGAAGAAGGCAGGCCTTCATGCAGTGACCGACGGCGAATTCCGCAGAAGAATGTGGCATCTGGACTTCCTCGAGGAGCTGGATGGCGTTCAGAAGGTCGATCAGCAGAACTGGTCCGTTGAATTCAAGGGCAAGAAACCGAAGGGAGCAACCCTGACCTTCACCGACAAGGTCCATTTCCCGGCTGACCATCCCTTCCTTTCCCATTACAAATATCTGAAGGAGATTGCCGGAGACACGGACACCAAGATGACCATCCCGTCTCCTTCCATGCTGCACCTCATCGCCTGCGTTCGAAGCATCGATACCTACCAGCCCATTCCGAGATACGACGGCAGGGAAGATGTCCTTTTTGACGATATCGTTGAAACATATACCGATGCCGTACTTGCCTTCTACAAGCTGGGCTGCCGCTATCTGCAGTTTGATGACACTTCCTGGGGCGAGTTCTGTGACACCGAAAAGAGAGAGAACTATGCGAAGAAGGGCATTGATGTCGACGAAGTCGGAAGACATTATGTCGATGTGATCAACCGGATCCTCGAGAAGAAGCCGGCTGACATGACCATCACCATGCATATCTGCCGCGGCAACTTCCGTTCGACCTGGTTCTCATCCGGCGGCTACGACCGCGTTGCCGACATCCTCTTTGCAAACTGCAAGGTCAACGGCTTCTTCCTTGAATACGACAGCGACAGAGCCGGCGACTTCAAGCCTCTGGCCAAGATCAAGGACCAGTATGTCGTCCTCGGACTTGTCACATCGAAATTCCCGGAGCTTGAGGACAAGGAGGCCGTTAAAAAGAGAATTCAGGAAGCAACCCAGTATGTTCCCCTGGATCACCTCTGCGTATCCACCCAGTGCGGCTTCTCTTCGACAGAAGAAGGAAATGTCCTGACCGAAGAAGAGCAGTGGAACAAGATCCGCCTGGTTAAGGAAATCGCTGAATCCGTATGGAAGGATGCGTGAGAAGCTGACTTGTCCGGTAGATGTCTGAACGGCAGAATCGTCCGGGAGGACGCATGATCAGAAGGTAAGAGGGTAGTTTATTTATCAAATCTGCGAAATATAGACCAGATCTGCGAATGGCTGTAGATTTGACATAATGCATGAATTGCGAAATCTCCGCTTTGCGTTTGCAAGGCGGGGATTTTAAGTTGTTTCCCAGGGACTTTCTTCTCCGACTGCACCGAATTGCGCTATAATCGGGGAGTGAGCAGAATTTTATATGTCTGCAGAATAGATTGGGGGTTTTTATGACATACGAAGATGTATTGAAAAATGCAAGAACCTGCAGCGGTCCATACTGCAAGGCTTGTCCGGTCTGTAACGGCAGAGCCTGCGGAAATCAGATGCCCGGTCCGGGCGCTAAGGGCTCCGGAGATGTCGCCGTTCGAAATTACGAGGCATGGCAGAAGATCCGTATCAATATGGATACGATCTGCGAGAACAAGGAAGCAGACACAAGCTCTTATTTCTTTGGAAGGAAACTGGCTCTTCCGGTGATGGCAGGTCCGGTCGGCGCGGTTCAGCTTCATTACGGGGATAAGTTCGATGATGTCGCCTATAATGACATCCTGGTTCCGGCTGCGGCAGAGGCAGGAATCCTGGCATTCACCGGCGACGGCACCAATCCTAAGGTTGTCGAGGCAGCGGCTGCTTCGATCAAGGCCAACGGCGGCGTTGGAATTCCGACCATCAAGCCCTGGGATCTGAAAACCATGGAAGAGAAGTTTGCCCTTGTCAAGGATGCAGATCCTCTGGCCATCGCCATGGATGTTGACGCAGCCGGTCTTCCTTTCCTTCAGGGTCTGACACCTCCTGCCGGATCGAAGACAAAGGAAGAGCTTGCCGATGTGATCAAGGCAGCCGGAAAGCCCTTCATCGTGAAAGGCATTATGACGGTCTGCGGCGCTCTGGCAGCAAAGGAAGCAGGCGCCAAGGCCATCGTTGTCTCCAATCACGGCGGCCGTGTGCAGGATCAGACACCGTCTACTGCCGAAGTTCTTGAGCAGATCAAGGATGCGGTCGGCGATTCCATGATGGTTCTGGTGGATGGCGGAATCCGCAGCGGCCTGGATGTCTTTAAGGCTCTGGCCCTTGGCGCAGATGCCGTACTGATCGCCCGTCCTTATGTCACCGCAGTCTATGGCGGCGGGGCAGAGGGCGTTCGTCTCCTGACCGAGAAGCTGCAGAAGGAGCTGGCTTCGACCATGAAGATGTGCGGAGTCCACAGCCTTTCCGAGATCAACCGGGACTGCCTCTTCAAACCGCAGAGCCAGTATGTACGCTTCTAATCAACAGAGCCAGCTCCCTCAAACCCAGAGCCAGTACGTACGGTTCTAATCTGTTTTCTATCCAGCTGATTTGATTCAAACCAATCTGAATGGATTGTAATGCATCTGCTGATTGAACAAATATAGACCAATATGAAAATCCCCGTCTTGCAGCGCAAGGCGGGGATTTTTTACAGAGCGAACCTGCTGAGTAAACGACTACCTATCCAGTAGACACAGAGCTGACAAAATTTCGTTGCTCTGCTCCTAAAAAATCCCCGGAAGTGTCGAAAATTCGATATACAAAATCTTTTTCGGATAATGCGTGTTTTGCTCCTTAAAAAATCCCCGAAAGTGTCGAAAACTCGATATACAAAATCTTTTTCGAATAATGCGTGTTTTAAAACTAGTTTCATAGCATTTTTTGAAAACTTTTTTCTATATCGAACTTTCACTTCCAAAACAGCCTTTTCCATGGCATGGAAAGCGCTTTTTTTATGAAATAATTGCCTATATCGAACCAAAATTTGAACATCGATTTCAGTGGGAAATCAAATCCCGATGTAATTTGGACAGCAAACATCGGGAATTAAAATTTTCCTCAAAATCGATGTATGAAATTGAGAAAATCCGGAAATCAAACATCGGAATTTTAATTTTTCCTCAAAATCGATGTTCGAAATCGAGAAAATTCGAAAAATACACATCGGGATTCATGATTTTCTTCAAAATCGATGTAATAGTCAGGTTATAAGCCAGAATCTAGACCTTAGACCTCGAGAATCACCGGTTCTCCATCCAGGGAGATCTCTCCGTAGTCGACTTCTACGGATTTCCCGTCAACCAGGTTCTTATAGATACCGTTCGGGATGTTCAGATCGGAGAGACGGTCGCTGACATGAACCAGGGCGGGCTGGCCCTTGGCGGAGAAGAAACCGATCAGGCGATGGCCCGGTTCTCCGTTGATGGTCTGAGCATTTTCCTGATGAACAGCAACGAGGACATCATTGGACTGGAGGTCCACATGATAGCTGCTGTCGGTCAGGATGGGATTCTTCTTGAAGGAAGCCAGATTTCTCATAATGTCCTGAAGTTTGTGGAGATCTTCTGCAGACATGGCAGCTGCTTTCTTATTTAATTTTCCCTGTTCAGCAGATTCTCCTTCAACGATATCTTGGGTATCTTCTGTCTCTGTCTCTAGACCTCCCTGCTCGGAGTTCCCTTTACCAGCATCCTGGTCCTCAGTATTTAGATTCCCCTCTTCAGCAGTTCTCAGATTCTGCTCCCAGTCTATAGGATCCAGATCAAACAAAGTCGGTGCATGATCGACGCCGGCCTCCTGGCCATTGTAGATCAGAGTGCAGCCTTTCTGGAAGTAGTTAAATGCAGTCCAGTTTCGAAGCATCTTAGGATTCCGCAGGAGGAAGGCTGCCCGCAGGCGGTCATGGTTTTCGAGGAAGCGAAGCTTTACATAATTGTCCGGATAAATGAATTCCTGCATGTTCAGCCGGTCGACATAGTCCTTCAGACTGTTTTCTCCGCTTAAGAAGCCATCGAGAAGCCAGTAGCTGTCATATTCATAGCACATGTCGAAAGCCCGGTAGAGCTCGGAGTCGGATGCGCAGGTCACGCCTCTCTGGCGGTTGAACTGGACAAACTGGGGCTCCACGGATTCAGCCAGCCAGATGGCGCCGGGATGAACCTTGGCGACTTCCTTTCTGGCTTTTTCCCAGAATTCTACCGGAACCATGGGAGCCACATCACAGCGGAAACCGTCCACGCCGTAGTCGCCGGCCCACATTTTCAGGGTATCGATCTGGTAGTCCCAGAGCCCGGGCTTCTTGTAATCGAGATCGATGACGTCCCACCAGTCGCCGACTTTATTGCCGAAATCGCCGTTTTCCTTATGATAGAACCAGTCCGGATGCTCCTTGGCGAGAACGCTGTCCCGGGAAGTGTGGTTGTAGACGACATCAATGATGACCTTCATGCCCTTCTCATGAATGGCATCGACCAGACGGCGGAAGTCTTCCTTTGTTCCGAACTCAGGGTTTACATCACGATAGTCGGAAATAGAATAGGGAGAGCCCAGACTTCCCTTTCGGTTTACCTTTCCCACGGGGTGGATGGGCATAAGCCAGATGATATCGGTGCCGAGGGATTTGATGTGATCGAGATCCTTTCGGACGCCGTCAAAGGTGCCTTCCTTGCTGTAGTTTCGAATGAAGACAGAATAGAGAATCTGATTGCGAAGTGACTTAGGTGTATCAGCGGCCATAATGGGCTCCTTTCCAGTAAAAATCAAATGTATGATGCTGATGATTGTGTTAGAATCAAATTACGAGTATGAATCTGGATTGCAGAGGTATGCATTCCGACTTGCGCCGGGCTGTCTTTCGTAAGTGACTCGAGGTAAATATACCACAAACAGTTGAAATAAAGGGGAAGAAATGTTTATTTTATCGACTTTTGCGGACATTATCTGGTTCTACATTCTGGTCGCCATCATTCCGGCCATTGCGCTGATGATCTACATTTACCGCCAGGACAAAATCGAAAAGGAGCCGCCGGCCCTGCTTGTGAACCTGGCTTTCAAGGGTGTGGCAGCGGCCCTGATTTCGATCGTTCTCGAGGAGATTTTCCAGGCGGTTGCGCCGCATTTTCTCACGGCCAACAGCCAAATGTCGACCGTGATCTCAGCTTTCCTCGGAGTGGCCGCCATTGAGGAGGGCAGTAAGTATTTCTTCCTCTATCGGTCAACCTGGGACAATCCGGATTTCAATTACAAATTCGACGCCATCGTCTATGCGGCCTTTGTTTCCCTGGGCTTTGCAGCCTTTGAGAATATCGGCTACGTCTTCAACTTCGGTATCACGGTCGCGCCAACCAGAGCCTTCCTGGCCATCCCTGGACATCTGGGATTCTCGGTCTTCATGGGATATTTCTACGGAAGAGCCCGGAAAATGGCGGATTACGGTCATCAGGTAAGAAAGAAACTCTGTCTGGTTATGGCCTATCTTTCCGCTGTCTTCCTCCATGGTTTCTATGATTCCTGCGCTATGCTCAATACCCAGGAATCCAATATCATCTTCTTCGCCTTCGTGGCCATCATGTATGTCATTGTGATTCTTCTGATCCGGCATGAGTCGAAGACGGATACATGGGTTTAAGCCTGACGGAAGCTGTATTGGAAATTTAGAATTGAAACTTTCTGTACTCAATGGATCGGGATTGGGGATTCCTTTCAGAATCGATCCATAAAATCAGGCAATCTGGAGAGGAATGGATCGGGATTAAGAATTTTCTTCAAAATCGATCCATTATATCACGAAGCCAGGTAAAATATAGATCGGGACTGAAGATTTCTTTCAAAATCGATCCCTACATGGAAATTCGAGGAAAAAATCGAGGATAAAAATGAGAGTTACAGATCATATCATGGAATTGGACAAGAAGGAACCCGGGAAGAAGGGGACTCTTCGAAAGGATGCGGGCCGGCTGGCCTTTGTCCTGATGGGAGCTTTCCTTATGGCGGTCAATATCCGTATTTTCGTCCGTGCCGGAAATCTATACCCCGGCGGAGCGACCGGGCTGTCCCTTCTCATTATCCGTCTCCTGAAGAAATTCGCCGGAATCAGTCTCCCCTACGCACCGGTCAATATCCTTCTGAACTCGATTCCGGTCTATATCGGTTTCCGCTATATCGGAAAGAAGTTCACGGGATTCTCTCTGGTCATGATCCTGGCCAACTCTTTTATGGTCGATCTGCTTCCGACCCATGCCATTACCTATGATCCCCTTCTTATTGCGATCTTCGGCGGCATGATCAACGGCCTGGCTATCAGCCTCTGCCTCATGGTGGGAGCGACATCCGGAGGAACCGACTTCATATCGATCTATATTTCCAAGAGGACCGGAAAAGACGCCTTCAATATTATCCTTGGCATGAATGCCGTGATCCTCGCGATCGCGGGATTGAACTTCGGATGGGACAAGGCCCTGTATTCCATTATCTTCCAGTATTTCTCCACCCAGGTGCTTCATCTTCTCTACCGGAACTACCAGAAGGTGACCATGTTCATCGTCACCGAATATCCGGAGAAGGTCAGCCAGATGATCTACGATGTCTGTCGTCATGGCACGACCATGATCGACGGCCGGGGCGGCTACGAGGGCAGCAACCGGACGGTTGTCTACTCGGTGATCGATGCGCCGGAGAGCGGCCGTGTCATCCAGGAGATTTATAAGATCGATCCCCACGCCTTTGTAAACTCCGTGCAGACCAAGGAGCTCAGGGGCAATTTCTATTATAAGAAGATGGATTGATATAAGACAATCTTCTGCGTAAAGGCTTCTGTAATAGACGCTTGTGACTACAGATCCAGGACGATAATCCGGTCAATCTTATCATTCCACCGGCTCCGGTAGGCGTAGGCCGCGGATTCAAAGCAGAGGTAGAGCTTGCCCTGGTCAGCCGTGATCTGCTCGAGCATGGGCGGCAGGGTGTAGGATCGGTCCGGGACGCTGGAGAGGCGGATGTAATCCATCAGAGTTCCGTAATTCTTGAATTCCATGAGACGGCTGTCGACCGGTCCGAAGGACTGGGAGAGGGCCGTCACTTTGTTATTGACTGTAAAGCCCTGAATACCTCCATTGATAAGGGTGATGCCCGACGGCACGATGATCTTCTTGTTGAGCTTCAGAAGTTTTGAGACGTCATTCGAATCCGAACGGATGTCACCGGTCACCTCATCGATGGAAAAAGTCTGGACGGTCGATACACTTTCGGCGCCGGCCTTGAAATTTCCGATATAAAGCTTGCCGTCGTGGTAGTCGAGGAAGGAAGTCCGCTTCATCGAGTAAATGGGCATGGAGTAGCGGAAAGCGATGGGTTCCTCCTTGTCATTCATCGAGTAATTCTCAAGCTGATCCATGGAAAAGGCGCTGACATAGGCAGTCCGGGACTTTTTCATGTAATCACAGATCCAGATATTCTGGTGAACGGGGTCGTAGGTGATGCCGCCGACGTGGGGCTGGTTGGGCAGAACGATGGTCTTCACATAGGTGTGATAGGCCTTGTTCAAAACGTAGACCACGCTGTTATGTTCCCCGGAGGCGCAGTAGGCCGAGATCAGAAGGTAGTCGCCTGCCGGCGTGACGCCCTGGGGCGTCATGGAGGTGCAGATGGCCGAGTGGTCATTGTTGGCAAGAGTTTCCGTGGTTTTAAGGCCCGGAATGACATAGCTGTTCCTTAAGATGTGCTTCAGCATGACCTCATCGGTAAAGCCGTATTTCCGCAGGATTTCCTTAATCTCCTCATCGGAATAGAGAGGGTCCGTGCTGGTCGAATCCTCGTCTGTTGCGGGCTCGTGATACTTGGGATAGACGTAGGCGGCATAGTATTCCAGACCGCCAATGACCGCAATCGTAAGAATGACCGTAAGGACCCGTTTCTGCCGTCTGTGATGGACTTCTTTCGGGACCTTCCGGCTCCGGTTCTTAAGGATCACATAGAGAAGACGCATCTTTCGGCCGGCCCAGAGCCAGAAGCGGTAAGGCAGAGCCAGGGCCAGACTGATGAAAAGCCAGGCTGTCAGATGGAATTTTAAGACCGGGAAATTCCGAAAGAGGATGATCTCCGCCGCGATGAAGACGGCTGAGAGGGCTGCGTTTCCAATGAAATACAGAGGAATTCTCGTCTTCTCGCCCCGGATGAAATATAGACCGATCTGAAGCATGGCCAGAATGTTGACTGCGGCGATCAGAATCTGAAAAGCGAGAAGAGCCCGTAAAATTCGGCTGAGGTCCTTATCATCTACAAGATCCGAAATGTCCAGTTCCTTCTTATTGCTGCTCAGGCGGACCAGGGTTTTCCTAAGATCGCCGGAGGTCGTGAAGATATCCTTCGGTCCGAAGGCACCATCGGAGATATCGTCCAGGGCCTGGTCGGCAACGGACAGGTTGACGCCGGTGTTCTCGTAGATCAACTTGGAGATACTTCCGGTCAGCTCGGTCGCATCCTGGAAGACACCGCCGTAGGCTGCAATGACAGGAGAGATAATCCAGGGCCGAAGAAAGAGGACCAGAGACAGGACAATCAGAAGAATGGGCAGAACATGCTGGGTGAAAAAGTGACGGAGCCAGTCACTGACAACCTTTCGAATGTTATTTCTATGTATAAAAGAAAAGCTGTGTTTCATGTATAATAAGATTTGTAAATACGCTTTATAAAAGTTTACGAATTCACGGATATATGTGCTACAGTTGCAGTATTATTTAACATGTTCTTACGATAACAGACATTTTTATGAAATAGATGTGTTCTTCAACAGACATACACTATTTAAAGAAATGTTATTCATAATTGACACGTTCCTATATTTTACCATGAAAAAAGCAGTTCGGACAGAAAAATAAGGGGATGCCTATGGAAAGAAAAAGCAATCGAAGCGAAAATGAGGGCAGAGAAGAGGCCGGCGGTAGTATCAGAAGGCCGGGCCTTGCAGCATTGACAACCCGGAACCGAATCTTCCGCTTTATCTTAGAGAGCCCGGCCCCGGTCTCCAAGCAGGAGATTGTCAATGCCCTGAATCTTTCCCTTCCGACCGTTCATCAGAAGCTGCAGGAGCTCATGGCAGATCATCTGATCCGGGTCGGCGAGGTCCAGAAGTCGACCGGCGGCCGCCCGCCCGCTGCCTATACAGTCGAGGAGAACGCCTGTTACGCCATCGGTCTGTCCATATCCGCCAACCACCTTCGATTTCTTCTGTCCAATCTCAAGCGCCAGCAGCTGGCCTATAAGAAAATCCGCCTCAAGCCCGAGGAATGGACTATGGAGCGGCTCTTTTCGGAAATGGATCTTTTTATCAAGGAGAACAAGGTAGACCAGGACCGGATTCTCGGCATCGGCATTACCATTCCCGGCATCTTAAATCGGAATGCCAACCGGATTCTTCTGTCCCCGACCCTGCCGGCTCAGAAATTCAGTCTCCAGGGCCTGCAGAAGAAGAGCCGCTATCCGATTTTCATCACCAATGATACCAAGGCTTCAGCTCTGGCCGAGCTGATCCATCGACCGGCAGAGGAACGAAGGAAGCCCTTCCTCTATCTCCTTCTCGAATACGGTGTCGGCGGCGCGGTCTGCCTGGATGGGAAAATCCTGCACGGCTCCAACGGACGGAGCGCCGAGTTCGGTCACATGTGCCTGGAGCCGAACGGCCTCCTCTGCAACTGCGGAAAGCACGGCTGCCTGGAAGCCTACTGTGGCGCTCTGCGTTTCACACGGGATCTGGGCCTGACGACCGAGGAATTTTTCCAGGGCCTGAAAGAGGGGAAACCGGAGCTGGCCAATCTCTGGGAGGACGTGCTCGAGCACCTGGCCATGGCCCTGGTCAATCTCCATCTGGCTTTTGACTATGACATCGTGCTCGGCGGCTTCGTGAGCGAATACATGGCCGACTACCTGCCCCATCTCAAGGAGCTGGCCGCCAGCCGGGATCCCTTCCTCAATGGAGAACCGGCTGACTACCTGTCCATCGGGAAGCTTCGGAATGCCGGCATGATCGGAGCCGCCTGGCATTTCATCAGCCAGTTTGTAAGCCAGGTATAGGCTGTAAGCCAGGTATAGAGGATAAAACCTGCATTCCGGAAATCTAGAGGAAAGAACCTGCATTCAGGAGATCACTGCTCGCTGACATAAGCCGGTGCCTTCAATGGCAGGGTCACCTTGAGGCAGATGGACTTGCCATCAGAGGATGTGGCCTGGATTTTACCCTTGTGGGCTTCGACGATGGCCTGGGCCATGGAAAGTCCGATGCCGTAGCCGCCGGTTTCGGAATTCCTCGAACTGTCGGCCCGATAGAAGCGGTCGAAAAGGCGGGGCAGGGACTCGCGGTCGATGGAATCGGCCGTGTTCCAGACGGAAAGTTCAATTCGGTGGTTCTGCTTTGACAGGTCGACCTGGATATTTCCACCCTCATTGGAATATTTGAGAGCATTGTCGAGAAGGATACCGATCAGCTGGCGGATGGCCTTCTCATCACCGAAGAAGCTGATCATGGGCTGGACATTGACTTCAAAACTCTTCTTAGCAAGCTGGGCCCGCGACCGGAAGGACTGGGCGGTTTCCGTCACCACATCGGAAAGCGGGAAATCCATCATGACAAGCTTGGCGCTTCCCTCATCCATCCGTGAGAGATAGATCAGATCCTTCGTGAGGTCCGCCATCCGTTTGGTCTGCTTTTTCAGGTCTGTGATCCATTCATTTTCGCCGATATCCATTTCGAGAACCGAGGCATCGGCATCGATAATGGCCAGTGGAGTCTTTAACTCGTGGCCGGCATCGGTGATGAAGCGTTTCTGCTTCTTATAGCTTTCCTCGACCGGCTTCATGATCATGCGGGAGAAGAAGAAAATCAGAACAAAGACGGCGAGGAGGCCGCAGAGAGAGACGAGGACACTGATCATCAGGAAGGATCTGGCATTGGCCAGACTCTTCTGGCAGTCGACAAAGTCGATCTCGGTCTGGCTGCCGGTATTCTGACTGCTGGTATTTTGAGTGCTGGTATTCTGACTGTTTGAGTCCTGATTGCCTGCGCCCTGGGTGTTCGTGCTGACCAGATAGCGATAGCCATTGAGAAAGCCCCTGGTCTTGCCGGATTTCAGGATTTTCTTGGCGTAGGTCAGGGCAGTGGATTCACTGACGGAAACCGTGTCTCTCATGTCGACGAAGACTTCATTTCCGTCCTCGTCCAGAATCACAGAAAATGACCGGCTGTCGAAGGGGAGATTGCCCTGGAAGCCCCGGGTGGAACTCGTGGAATCATCGGGGTCAGAGGGTGGATTCGCTGCTGAATCCGTGTCGGAATCTGTACCCGAATCCGAAGTCGATCCCGAGCCGGAATCTGATTTTGTCCCTGGCTTGGATTTCGAACCGGATGGCCCGATTCCTGTCCTGGAACCGGTCGTTCCGGGCCCGCCCGGTGCATTGCTGCCGCCGGCTACCATGGTCAGCATGCGGTCCGCATCGGTGACGACACTCCGGTAGTTCAGGATGTTGATGGCGGACATGATGACAATCAGCACAAAAGTCACCGCCAGCATGGAGATCAGGATGAATTTTCGATGCAGCTTTTTAATCATAGAGCCCGCCCCTTAACTTTCTGAAACACGGATATTCTGTCTTCGGCAATACCCATATTTCGAATCTCTGAATCCTCGTAACCTGGTCTATATTTCCTCGAGGTAATAGCCCGCGTTCCGGGCCGCCCGGATGGCGATGTCAGCATGCAGCGCCGTGAGTTTCTTCCTTAAGTAAGAAATATAGACCCAGACCACCTGAAGTTCGGTATCGCTGTCATAGCCCCAGATCTTTTCCAGAAAAAGATCGGATGGGATCCGCTGGCTGGGATTGGCCAGCATCATTTCCATCATCTGGAATTCCTTGTTGGTCAGCTTGAAATTCCCACCCGGGCCGATCAGCTCATAGGTCGAGGTATTCAGGGTGATATTTCCGAAATGCAGATCGGAATCCGCCTGGGCCAGGCGGGTCCGGGTCATGGCCCGAATTCTTGCCAGAAGTTCGGCCGGCGCAAAGGGCTTGGTCAGGTAATCATTGGCGCCGAGATCCAGCCCGGTGACCTTATCCTCGATTTCGGATTTTGCAGTCAGTAAGAGAACCGGAACCAGATTGCCCTTTTCCCGGATTTTCTTTAAGACCGTCAGGCCATCGACCTTGGGCATCATGATATCCAGAATGACGCCGTCGTAATTTCCGACATCCAGATAATCCAGGGCTTCCTGGCCGTCGTAAACTGCATCCACGGAATAATTGCCGTGCTCTAATATTTTCACTAAGGCGTGGGAAAGTGATTTCTCATCTTCTGCCAGTAACAATCTCATATAAGACTCCCTTCTCTAACTCTCCTTAGTATAATATCTTGGGTGGATATCGGGGAAGCAGTCTTCCTATTTATTTCCCCGCATACCGCCTCCGGGGCCTCCGTTTCCGCCCCTTCCAGGCATTCCGCCGCCTCCGCCGTTTGCAAACTGATTGGTAAGCTCAGAACCCTGCTCGCCGTTGACTGTTACGGTGCCGCCGTTCAGCTTGCCTTCGTTGTCATAGTCGAAAGGCGAGTTGGCTGTGATGCTCAGCGTTCCGCCGTTGACATAGATGCTGCCGTTTGCATCGATGCCGTCGGTGTCGCCGGAGCCCATCTTGATGGTGATATTGCCGCCGTTGATTGTGATCTTGACATCATAATCGGTCGATTTCTCTGAAGCATTGATGCCATCATCCGAGGAATTGATGTTGATCGTTCCGTCGTTAATGACGATGCCGGTGGATTCGATGCACTCGACGCCGGTCAGATCAAAGGTTCCGCCGTCGATCTGGGTTACGGTTGTGCCGTGGATACAGTCATTGTCGGCATCGATGGTAAAGGTACCGCCTTCGATGGCAATCCAGCCGACCGAAGTGTCGTCCTTGTCTTCGGCCTTGATGCCGTTCTTACAGGTCAGGTCGAAAGTGCCGTCCTTGATGGCGATGGAGTCATGAGCCTCGAAGGCATCCTTTGTGGCTTTGATCTTGTAGGTACCTCCGGTGATGGTCAGATCATCCTTGGAGCTTACGCCATTGGCGGTCGAAGAGATGGTCAGGGTACCCTCGCCGTTCAGGGTCAGATCATCCTTGGAGAAAATGACGGCGTCGGTATTCGTTTCTCCATCGGCGGTAAAGGTCCCGGTCACCTTGAGGGTGTTCTCGGTGTCCTTGACCGTCGTTACGAAAACCTTGTCAGCGGATTTTACGTAGATGGCCGGCGAATCAGTGTTAGTGATGGAAACGCCGTTTAAGACGATCTGCACCTTGGCATCATTGGCGTTGACGGTAATGGTCACATCGGTGGCCGATCCGGAGATCACATAGATGCCTTCCTTGGTGATGGAGATGTCCTGGCCGTCGGAAACCGTGTACTCGGTGGCGTTGGATGTGTCTGCGGTCTGCTCCAGGTCACGGTCGGAGAAGAGACTGTCGGTATTGATGGTGCCGTCGGAATTTACGGCGGAGTCCGTGGAGCCGGAAGAGCTGTCGGCAGTCGATGTCGTAGAGCTCGAGGAGCCGGAGCCCGTTGAGCTTGATGACGTGGAGCTGTTCGAGGACGAGCTTGAAGACGCCGTCGTGGTCTTGGCGCTTGCTGAATTCGAGGATGTGCTGCTGCAGCCGGCAAGCCCGAGTACGAGCGCGAGGGAAGCAGCGACGATGGCGGTTCGCCGCCAGGAGATGTTCTTCTTATTTCGATTCATGGGGTGTCTCCCTTCTTGTATTTACTTCAACCGGTCTGCATTTTGTTTCCCGGCGGATGGTGTCCTGATTGAATTGATTGCATTTTCTTGCAATTGAGATTCACAGAAGAAAGATTACGATCAGATGCATAGCGGTTAGTTAGCGATCGGACTGCAACCGGAGATAGATGGACTGGAAAATGTAGACCAAAGCCCCCGCAATCAGGAAGAGGATTCCAATGATCATGAGGATGACCTGGAGGACGGATCCGGTGCCGGCGATCTCAAAAATGCCTCGCATGGCGGAGCTTAAAGTGACTGCTGCAAGGCCCGTGTTATAGAGATTCATGGAAAGCTGAAAGGGCAGAGGCAGAAAGCCGTGGATGGAGAGTAAGAAGCTTGGGACCGCTCCTAAAAGAAGAGGGAAGAGGCAGAGGAAGGTCATATAGAAAGAGGTCACGCCGTGGGAATACCGGTTATAGATGGTGGAGAAGACCAGGCAGAGGGCGCTGAGAAGAAGAAAGCCGACCATCATCTTTCTCAGATCCTTACGGTTATAGGCTCCGGGTAGCTTCTCTTCGGTAGGCATATTGTTGTAAGGGATATTTTGCTGGTACATTTCAGGTTCCTCCTTTCAAGGAAGGGGAGTATTTATTTCACGTCAGATCAATGTTGCTGAAGTAAGATGGTCTGTTTCGCATCGGTCTATATTTCTCAGAGAGGATTCATCAGGAAGCTGCGATGTAGATGATGTCGCTGACCTTCCGCTCGGAGATCTTGTTGCCGTTGGTGGTCGGCTTGTTGATGACCTTGCCGTTAAAGTACATGGTCGAGGATCCGCCGCCGTCGAGGTTATAGGCTTCGGTGCAGCCGAGATCCTGCATGACTTCGGCAAGCTCCTTCAGGGAGAGACCCTGACTTTCACTGGTCCGGCCGTCGGATACGACCATGACGTAGTGACCTTTGCTGATCATGCCGATCGCGGTCCGGGGATTGCTGCTCATGGACTGGCCGACTTCCTCGTTATCGGAAACAGTAATCTCGCCGTCCTCGACCAGGCCGGGACCGAAGGAATAGATCTGGGTCGCGCCATTATCGGCGAGTTCCTGGGCGGTCACATCGGATTCCTTTACGATATCCATGGTGCCGTCCTCGTAGACGACCAGATCCTCCTGATCGGAATCATCCGATGCAGTCGTCCGGTAGAGATAGCCGTTTCTCATGACGTAGCCGGTGCTGCGGAAACCGTAGAAATCGCCGTTGATGGCGAGGATGGCGTTGCAGGACTCGGCGATGGAAGAGGTCGTCGCTGTGACATTCCGTCCGAAGGTATCATTGGCAAGTCCGGACAGGAGGACGGAGGGGTCATCGGTCTGGATGTCGGCAATGTAGACCTCGGTGTTATCGATGGTCTTTTCGGTGATAGTGATGGTCAGACCGTCACTGGTGTAGGAGTTTTCCGTGATGGTGGCATCGGAGCTGGAGCTCGTGCTCGAAGAATCCGAGGATGAGCTGGAACTCGAGGAGCTCGAAGATGTGCTTGAATCGGACGATCCGGAAGAGGAGCCCGAATCCGAAGAGAAGCTAGAACCGGAAGTTGTGCCTGAATTCGAGGAAGTCGAAGCGGTCACGGTTGAAGCGCTTTTCGCTGCCTCCGCCATGGACACGGTGTTACTGGGAAGCACAAAGGTGATTAGCATGGTGAAGGTGGTATAAATAGTAAGCGAAGCAGCGGCAATCGGCTTCCAGAGGTTTCTCCGCCGCTTGTTTCTGGGGGTTATTTTCATATGGGTCCGACCTTTCTAGCTTGTTAAATGTATTACGGTTCCACCGTAAACCTGGGCTTTACCTTCCGGGCAGCCTTTTTTTTAAATACCCAGTTCTTCTGGATGTAATAGCTCAGGAAGAAGAGAGTGACATCCACGATGACCTTGGCTCCGATCGCCGGGAGGAGATAGGAGAGGCCGGCGGTTCCGACGGCGCTGATCGCCATCTGGGAGAAGAAGAGGAGGAGGTAGCGGCCCAGGTCGCCTGCGGCTCCGTTCTTACTCTTGAAGCTCCACCGCCGGTTCAGCTCGAAATTCACGGCTCCGGAAACCAGTCTTGCACTGACCGTTGCCAGGATGACCCGCTCTGCCTGCTCCAGCGATGTCATCCGGGCCAGAAGAAAGAGGGCCAGGGCGAAGATCGTATAGTCGCAGGCGGCTCCGGCCAGAGAGGAGAGGGCGAACCGGATCGGTCTCGCGTAGATTCGGATGGAATCGGCCATGGGCCGGAAATGTGAACCGGCGTTCCCGTTTTCATAGACCGTTTCAATGGGGAGCATGCGAAGCGGAGCGATCTGGACTGCGTCCATAAGGAAATTCATCTCGTATTCGTAGCGGCTTCCGTCCTCGGAAAGAGCCAGAGGAATCAGAGAGAGGGGAATGCCCCGGAGCCCGGTCTGGGTGTCGGAACAGGACTTTCCGGTTGCCAGGCGGAAGACCTTCGATGTGATGCGGTTTCCGGCCTGACTCTTGAAAGGCACATTGTCTTTGGAGAAATCCCGGGCTCCCAGAACCAGGGCATCGGGATAGGCCTCCATTTCCCGGGCCACCCGGTAGATGTCGATCGGAAGATGCTGGCCATCGGTGTCTGCCGTGATCACGGGCAGGCCCCAGAGCATAGATGCTCTCCGGATGCCGTCTTTCAGGCTCTGGCCCTTGCCGAGATTCTTCTCGTGATGGAGAACGATGCAGCCCATGTCCAGGGCTTTGTCGAAGAGGGGCTCCTTGTCCGGGCTGCTGCCGTCATCGACGATCACGATATGCTGAAAATCCATCTGGAAGAGGTCCCGGATCTGCTTCAGCATGGCCGGAGTCGGATCCAGAGCCGGTATAACGATTGCTTCATTCATAAGACAGTACCTCCCTTCGAATTCAGACCATTAAGACTCAGATCCTTATGGTCAAAATCTTTCCTGTTGAAATCCTTCCGATCGAAACGGGTTTCATCGTCCGTGTAGCGTTTTTCCGCATCGGATCCGATATAAAGGGTGAGCAGGATTGCAAATAATAAAACCAGTTTGATCATGGGGAGCCTCCTTTCTATGAGGACTTTCTTTCTGTTTCGAATGCCCCGGCTTGAGAATTCTTTCGGGACTTTCTGTTTCATAAGCTCCGGCCTGAGAATTCCTTCTGGGGATTTCCTTTTATACGCCACAGTTCAATCTATTGCGGGCCTTCTATTTCCTACAGTTCCGGCGTTTCCGGGGTGACCGGTCTGCCGTAGAAGATTTCGAGATTTCCGTTCCGTTCCCGGATCTTGTCGATCATCTCATGAGAAGAGATGCCCTGCTTGGGGCGGATCCGGTATTCGAGCTTGTAGAGGGTTCCCATGCCGGCAGTCCGGACGGAAGTGAGTTCAAAGCGATCGGTGTAAGTCTCGAGGATCTCTTCGAAGAGGCCCTCGTAATCCAGGTCTTCCGGAATGGTGATCC
>JAQYBF010000031.1 GCA_029338875.1 Lachnospiraceae bacterium | reverse complement strand
AAAAGGCCCTGGCCATGCTGACGATTTCCGATCATCTCTTCAAGAATGAGCATCTGTCGGCCGACGATCGGAGGACCTCCTTCAGCCAGATGATGGAAATTGCCCTGAATACGGCTATCGCATAATTCATATCTCAGATGGAACCAGAATGCCCGCCGTCTCTCTTGCGAATGTCGCAGTCTGCGTGACGGCCAGGCTCTTTTCCATGGCCTTGTGAGAGAAGGCGAGATCATTGTCTCGTATAATCTCAGAGAAACGGACAAATTCATCGTACATGCGGTGATTCCGGAAGGGAGCAGAAACTTCCTCGAGACTCTCGGGCTGGCCGTTCTTCTGAATGGTAAAGGAATCAATAGCATTGGCCGGCTGATGGATTTCCAGATGGCCGAGATCTGCCTGGATGGTGATTCCGCAGGAGCTTTCGGAATCCTTGGCGCTGATGGAAGTGGCAGTAAAGTCCGGATAGTTCAGAATCAGAATACCCGAGGTCTCTACGCCGCGGTCTATATTTGGATAATAATGGACGTCGTCCGGGGCGCCGAAAAGGTCGACGAGGAAATGGATGTTATAGATATTGATGTCCATGAGAGCGCCGCCGGCCATCTCGGGATTGAAAACCGGATGGATGATTCCCTGCCGGAAGTCTTTCCAGCGGGACGAATACTGGGAGAAATTGGCGCTGACCAGGCGGATCCGGCCGAGGTCGGGGAGCTTCCTTTTGATCTCCTTCATGATCGGGAGGTAGGAGGTGGAGATTGCCTCCAGAAGAATCCGGCCCTGCTTTTCGGCAAGCTCGGCCAGGTCGCGGGCCTCGGTGTAGGAAGAGGTCAGGGGCTTTTCACAGATGACATTTTTCCCGGCCAGGAGGGCTTCCCGGCAGGCACTGTAGTGGAGATTGTTGGGCAGAGCAACATAGACCGTGTCGATCTCTTCCCGCTCCAGCATCTGGTTTGGGTCTGTATCGTAGTGAGGAATGGAGCAGGCCGCGCAGAGCTGCTTTAGTTTCGCATCCGACTGGGGTCTGGAACAGATGGAAACTATTGTAAGATCCGGGACCCTGTCAGCAAAGGTCAGGAATTCCTTTACAATTTTTCCGGCGCCAAGAATGCCAAGTCTCATAATATGTCCCTTCTATGTATCCGAATCAATTTCCACTAATTCTAGCACAACAGATAGTATATGTTTTCTGAATGATTTAAAAGTCCGATATTCCAAAAGTCAATATTCCAAAAGTCCAATATTTCAATATTTCCAATATTCCAAACTTCTGATATTTCAATATCCCAATATTCCATTTCTCAATATTCAAATATTTCAGCTGACAGAAATAGAAGCAAATTCCGGTGTCGGTTTATATTTCTCGAAAAATATCCGTAAATATTATATAGGCCTAACTATGCATTCGCAGCAGTCGGGTCTGTGAGTTATCCCTAAGAAACGATAAATCTGAATCAGAAATTAATGAGGGTGGAAAATGAAGGCAGACGAGAAAGCCATAAAAGATCAGAATGCTGCAGATCAGAGGACTTCAGATCTGAAGACGGATGGAAGCACTAGTGCGAGCGAAAATGCAGCAGTAGATGAGAAAATCGCCGAAGAGGAAGCCATCAGCAAGCTCAATAAGGAGCTGAAAAAGGAGCAAGCCAGGAAGGACCGGCTTCAGGCCAAGGAAGACGCCAAGAAGGCGAAGAAAGAAAAGAAGGAAGCCGAGAAGACCAGAAAACAGGCTGAAAAGGCGAAGAGAAAGGCTTGGCGGGAGCAGAATTCTCTTTATGGGAATACAGAAAAAGATACAGAAAAGATTCCTGCAAAGAAGAGATCCTTCCGTGACCGGGACATCAGTAAGCGGCTGTCAGCCATTACCGGCCTTCTGATTCTTCTCAGCTATACCGCTTTTGTCCTGATCGTCGAGGTCCTGACCAGCTCGATCATTAAGAGCAATATCGATCGGGAGATGTACCTTACGGTGACGAACAGCAGCGTGAAGCTGGAGAATGCCCTGTTAAATGTAAAGCAGGGTGACAAGAGCTTTGACACCAAGTTTGTCTCTGTCGTAACCAATACCACCAGTGACTATTCAACGCTGAAGATGGCGGTGGTCAATCGGACCGGAAAAGTCCTCTACAGTGAATCGAATGGTGATGTCGGGAAGGACATCCAGAATATCATGTCCAAGCGAGCGAGCGTGATTACTTCCGGACTGAAGGGAAGGGTCAAGTTCAAGGCACAGACCGGTTCGGAATGGGCTTTCTTCGTCCCTATGAATGCGGCAGGCCAGAATGTCTGGCTGATCGGCCGGATTTCTTCCAATGAGGCAGGAAGACGAATTGTCCGCCTGATTATCATCCTTACGGTACTGGGATTTGTTGCCTTTGCATCTCTGACTCTTGTGATCCGCTATATGATAAAGAAATCCCTGAAGCCTCTGAATGATATCCAGGACGTTGCATCTTTGATTGCCAGGGGTAATTTCGATGTATCGATTTCCTACGACAGACAGGATGAGATCGGACGTCTGGCTTCCGCCCTGCAGGATTTCATCGACCGGCTCCGTCAGATCATTAATGACATCGGAAAACGGCTCAGTGATTTCTCGGATGGAAATCTGGTTCTCGATGAGGAGAACAAGGACTATTATATCGGAGCCTATGCTTCGATCCGGACATCGATTGAAGAGATTGCAGATGGTCTGAACCATACGATTTCCGAGATCCGCCATGCGTCCGACCAGGTGGCAACCGGAAGCAGCCAGGTATCGTCTGGAGCCCAGTCTCTGGCTCAGAGTTCGACCGAGCAGGCTTCTTCGATTGAAAAACTTTCCCAGACCATGCAGAATATTTCCGATAAGATTTCGGAGACTGCGGATATGACCAGTGAGGCAGCTTCGATCAGTAAGGAATCCGAGGATGCCGTAGGTCTTACCAATGAGAAAATGAAGGAAATGACCTCTTCCATGAAGGAGATCACCGGAAAGGCCAATGAGATCAGTAAGATTATCCAGACCATCGATGACATCGCCTTCCAGACCAATATCCTGGCTCTGAATGCTTCGATTGAGGCCGCAAGAGCGGGATCCGCCGGAAAGGGCTTTGCCGTGGTTGCCGGAGAGGTCGGAAATCTGGCCAAGAAGTCTCAGGAAGCTGCCCAGGGAACGGCTAAGCTGATCGAGGACACCATTGCAGCCGTTGGAAAGGGCGCCACCATTACCAGCGATACCGAGGTCGCTCTGGAGAAGGTTTCGGACAGTTTCGTTCATATCAACGGACTGATCTCGAAGATTCAGACCGCTTCCATGGAAGAAAATAACAGCATTAAGCAGGCAGCCGACGGTCTGAATCAGATCTCGGCCGTCGTACAGACCAATTCCGCGACGGCGGAGGAGTCTGCTGCAGCTGCGGAGGCCCTGTCTTCTCAGGCCGAGACCATGAAAGAACTGGTGGGAGTCTTCCGCCTGGACGAGAAGAAGAAATAAAATCAAATCAGAAATTCCTTTTCAGGAGCCGGAAAGATTTTCCAGCTCTTGTTTTTTACCTTATCAGCCGTTTTTTCGTCAGCTGCTTTTTCGCCTATCAGGGGAAATATGGACCGAAAGATCCGAAACATCTTGAAAACCATACCGCTTTCCCATTTATTTCGGGTTCAATTTTCAGGTTTGAACTGCTATACTAAAGGTTGTATTAGAAAAAATGGGAGAGTGTATTATGGCAGAAAAGAAAGGCAGTTTCAGCGGACAGCTGGGCTTTGTCCTGGCAGCGGCAGGAAGTGCGGTAGGTGTTGGAAATCTATGGCGTTTCCCTTATCTTGCAGCAAAGGACGGAGGCGGACTCTTTCTAATCGTATATCTGATTCTGGTCCTGACCTTTGGCTTTACACTTCTGACTTCGGATATCGCCATCGGACGGAAAACCAGAAAGAGTGCCATTCAGGCCTATCAGACCATGCGGCCCAAATGGAAATTTCTGGGTGTCCTGACCTTTTTCGTTCCGGTTCTCATCATGACCTATTATGCAGTCATCGGCGGATGGATCACCCACTACGCTGTGGTCTACTTTACCGGTCAGGCCAAAGCGGCTGCAGGGGATAAGTATTTTACGGATTTCATTACATCGCCTGTTTCGCCGGTGATCTACGGACTTCTCTTTATGATCGTGACAGGGTTTATCGTCTATATGGGTGTGGAAGGAGGAATTGAGCGGGTATCCCGCTGGCTTATGCCCTTCCTTCTGATTCTCATCATTGTGATTTCGGTCTTTGCTCTGACCTTAAGCCATAAGGATAGTGACGGAACGGTTCGGACCGGTCTGCAGGGACTTCTGGTCTATCTGAAACCGGATGTGTCTGGACTGACCCCGGGAAAGTTCTTAAATGTTCTTCTGGATGCCATGAGTCAGATTTTCTTCTCTCTCTCGGTTTCCATGGGAATCATGATTACCTACGGATCCTATGTCAAGCCGGAGGTGAACCTGAGTAAGTCGGTCAGCCAGATCGAAGTCTTCGATACACTGGTTGCTTTTCTGGCCGGCATGATGATTATCCCTTCGATCTTCGTTTTCTCCGGTACGGAAGGAATGGGAGCCGGCCCGGGCCTTATGTTTGTTTCTCTGCCCAAGGTCTTCGGAGCCATGGGACCTGCCGGTATCTTTGTCGGTGCGGCCTTCTTCATTATGGCCATTTTCGCAACTCTGACCTCCTGTATCTCGGTTCTGGAAGCTATCGTTGCCAACTGTATGGAGAT
>JAQYBF010000030.1 GCA_029338875.1 Lachnospiraceae bacterium | reverse complement strand
TGCAGTGGCTGTTGTTCTCTGCATACCGGCGGTCAGCCGCTGGCTCAGGGCCCACAGAAAGAATCCAATTGTAGTGATCGCGGCTCTGGCTCTTTTCTGGATTTCCATCTACTTTACGGTGACAAGTCAGGGAAATACCTTCATGTACTTCAGCTTCTGATTTGAATTGTTATATTGACGGAAGAATAAGATATGGCAAATATAAACCTACGAGATAAAAACATGCTGAATAGAAATCTGCAGAACAGGGAAAAAGGAGACAGGAATCAGCAGAAGAAAAACAGACGGCCTTCCGATTTCGGGGAATTCGTCCGTCTGTGCTGGAAACGGATTCCTCTCTTCTCCCTGATTCTTCTGACCTGCGTCGTTTTCTCCATTGCAGGATGGGTCGGCCTGATAACCAATCTGAAAAGCTACCGGAAACTGGACTTTGTCAAGGAACCTTTCTATTCGGCCCTGATCTTCGACCTGAAAACAAAGCTGAACGGCGGGACAGAGGTAACTCTTCCTCCGGATGCAGTGAAGAAGGGCGCGGAGACAGAGACAAAGAAGGAATCTGTAAAGACACCGAGCAGGCAGGAAATGAAGAAGGCAGAGGATGAGCGGCTGACCATTCCCAAGGGTGTTTGCGATGACGTCATCCAGGCCAAGGATTACGGAGTGGCCAACCAGTCCATTCTGGTGGATCCGTCGACCGTTTTCACAACGGATCTGACCGGATACTTCGCTCCGGACGGAACCTACCGCTATCTGGAAAAGGCCAAGAGTGACGATTATTTCAACGATGCGCTGATGATCGGTGACTCCCGGACGGTCGGACTTTCTCTGTGGAGTCCTCTGGTCGGAAAGACCAACTTCTTCTGCAAGGAGTCCATGAGCGTCTTCGGCATTATGACAAAGGAACTGAACTACACAGGCATGAACGGAGAAAGCGGATCTACGACTCTGGATCAGCTCCTGGCCACACATACTTACCGGAAGATCTATATTTCCCTGGGAATCAATGAAATGGGCTATCCCATCATGAAGTATTACAATGGCTACCGGGCTCTGATAGAGAAGATCCATGCGGCCCAGCCCGATGCAATCATTTTTATTGAAGGAAATCTGCATGTCGATGCAGCCCATTCCCAGACGGATGCGACCTTCAACAACACCAGCATGGTTCTGAGAAATACAGCCATTGCATCCCTGGCCAATGGACGGGACACCTTCTATATTGATCCCAATTCAGAGGTATGCGATGGGGACGGAAATCTGATCGCCGACTATACGACAGACGGCATTCATCTGAAAGCGGCCTTCTATAAGAAGTGGGTGGATGTCCTCAGGGATAATACCATTGATCCGGACAAGCCGGCCAAGGCCGTCAGCACCGACAAGGCGCAGTAGGATAATCAGCCGGGAGCAGAGTGATCATAATAACAGCGCAGGAAAGCTTATTGAAAATAAGTTTCCCTGCGCTGTATGTTTTCATTAAAAAGGAAATTTTATTAAGACTTCATTGGTTAATCAGGGCTTTCAGTTCCTCGGGTGTGAAGCGGTAGGCCTTGTTGCAGAACTGGCATTTCAGTTCGACGGGCTTTCCGTCATCGATCATCTCCTGCAGATCAGATCGGGATATGGAAAGAAGTGCACGTTCGATCCGCTCCCTGGAGCAGTCGCAGCGGTAGGCGACCGGCATTTCGGAGAGGATCTCCAGCCCCATGTCACCAAGGATATGCTCAAGAATATCCTCGGGTTCCATGCCTTTTTCCAGCATCTGCGTGATGGAGTGGATTTCCTTCAGACGGGCTTCGAGTCTGTCAATATCGGAATCCAGGGCATCCGGCATGAGCTGGATGATAAAGCCGCCGGCATCCTTTACCGACCAGTCGGTATCAACCAGAACGCCCAGACCGACGGAGGATGGAACCTGCTCACTGACGGCAAAATAATAGGTCAGATCCTCGGCAATTTCTCCGGAGACCAGGCGGATCTGGCTGGAATAGGGCTCCTTCAGACCTTCATCACGGATGACGGTCAGAGTACCGGGGCCGACGGAAGAGCCGACGTCCAGTTTCCCGGCATATTTCTCCTTAAGCGGAACCTGGTTTACATTTGGAAAGCCTTTGACATGGCCCTGGTTATCGGCGGAGACAGTCATGCCCTGGATAGGCCCCTGGGATCGGATGGACAGTGTCAGCCGGTCCTCCTCGTCCTTCATCATGGCGCCCATCATGGAGGCTCCGGTCAGGAGACGGCCCAGGGCCGCGGTGACATTGGGTGAAGTATCGTGGGTTTTCTGCATTTCAGATACCATGCGGCTGGTCACGACGGCAAAGGCCCGGATCCGTCCCTCGGCGGCGGTGGCTCTGACCATATAATCGCGTTCTCTCATATATAATTATCCTCCTGGTTATCAGGTCTATATTTAAAGCTGAAAATTACTATAGCATATCGGATGAGAAAGTGTAAAATGAGATCATAAGGGCCAGATTCGCCCGCCAAAATGGAAATTCCTGTTGACAGGGGAGATTCTGCCATGATATAGTGGTACGGCGATGGAAATAGGTCTTTTTTTTATGCCCAAAATTCGGGCATAGCAAATTACGAAATTGGAGGTGGAAGTTGTGCGCACGAAGATAACACTGGAATGCACCGAGTGCAAGCACCGGAATTACAATCTTACCAAAGAGAAGCGTCTTCATCCTGAAAGAATGGAACTGAAGAAGTACTGCCCTAACTGCAGAAAGCACACTTTACATAAGGAAACAAAGTAAAGGAGCAGCTGCGATGGCAAAAAAGGGTAAGAAGACCTGGGCAGATCGAATTCAGGGACTCAAGATCGAATGGCAGAAGATCGTCTGGCTTGACCGTTCAACCGTCGGCAAGCAGACCGCTGCGACTGTCATCGTATCTGTAATTCTGGGAATCATCATTGCCGTCCTGGATATGTTTATCCGCCGCGGCGTTGATGTCCTGGTCAAGTTGTAATGGAGGCATTTGAAGTATGGCAGAAGCAGCATGGTATGTTGTTCACACCTATTCCGGCTATGAGAATAAGGTAAAGGCAAATATCGAGAAAGCAATAGAGAACCGTCACCTTGAGGATCAGATCCTTGAAGTCCGCATCCCTATGATCGATACCATGGAACTGAAAAACGGAGCCAGAAAACAGGTGTCCCACAAGATGTTCCCGGGTTATGTTCTGGTCAATATGGTCATGAACGATGACACCTGGTATGTCGTCAGAAATACCAGAGGCGTTACCGGTTTCGTCGGCCCCGGATCCAAGCCGGTGCCCCTTACCGAAGCAGAGATGAGGCCTCTTGGTATTAAACAGGAAGACATCGAAGTTGATTTCGAGGTAGGAGATCTGATCACTGTTGTAGGCGGCCCCTGGAAGGATACCGTCGGTAAGATTATCGATATGAATCCGACCAAGCAGACCGTAACGATCAATGTAGAACTCTTTGACCGGGAGACACCGGTTGAGATCAGCTTCGCTGATGTCGAGAAAATGAAATAAGGAGGAAATTTCCAATGGCAAAGAAGATTGAAGGCTATATCAAGCTGCAGATCCAGGCCGGAAAAGCTACACCAGCACCGCCTGTTGGACCTGCTCTTGGACAGCATGGTGTTAATATCGTTGAATTCACTAAGGCATTCAACGCAAAGACAGCTCAGATGGGAGATACCGTCGTTCCTGTAATCATTACAGTATATACCGACCGTTCTTTCACATTTGTTACAAAGACTCCCCCTGCTGCAGTTCTTCTGAAGAAGGCAGCAAACATCCAGCACGGATCAGGTGAGCCGAACAAGACAAAGGTTGCCAAGGTAACAAAGGATCAGATCAAGGAAATCGCCGAGACCAAGATGCCGGATCTGAACGCAGCAACCGTTGAAGCAGCAATGAGCATGATCGCTGGAACAGCACGTTCCATGGGAATCGAAGTCGTAGACTAAACGACCAATCATTGACGTGGGAGGGCGGCGCTGATATTCCTACAGCGGCCATCGCACACCCGACCGAACCACAGGAGGAAATCTAATGAAACACGGAAAGAAATACATGGACGCCGTAAAGGCGTACGACAAGACCGTTCTCTATGATCCTGCAGACGCAGTCAGCCAGGTCAAGAAGAACGCTGTTGCTAAGTTTGACGAGACAATCGAAGTACACATCCGTACCGGCTGCGACAGCCGTCACGCCGATCAGCAGATCCGCGGCGCCGTTGTCCTTCCTCATGGAACCGGTAAGACCGTTCGTGTACTTGTATTCGCAAAGGGACCCAAGGCTGATGAAGCACAGGCTGCAGGCGCTGACTATGTAGGCGCTGAGGACCTGATCCCGAAGATCCAGAACGATGGATGGCTTGATTTTGACGTCGTAGTAGCTACCCCGGATATGATGGGTGTTGTTGGACGTCTTGGCCGTGTCCTTGGACCTAAGGGCTTAATGCCTAACCCCAAGGCCGGTACTGTAACCATGGATGTCACCAAGGCAATCAAGGATATCAAAGCCGGTAAGATTGAGTATCGTCTGGACAAGGCAAATATCATCCATGTGCCGATTGGAAAAGCTTCTTTCACAGAAGACCAGTTACTTGACAACTTCCAGACCTTAATGAACGCTATCAACAAGGCTCGCCCTTCCACTGTAAAGGGAACCTACTTAAAGAACATCACCCTGGCTCCGACCATGGGTCCCGGTGTTCGCGTAAATCCTCTGAAGACTATTCAGACTGCAGCAGAGTAAGCGGGTCAGGCGCCGTGAGGCGCCGAAATCCCTCAAGGATTTTGTTGACAGCAAAAATAAATCGTGCTATAGTACTATAGCAAATGCCGAAGACAGCAGGTGTCGAGAGACATAACGCATGCTACCTGCCGAGGGATGAGTACATTTATGAAATGTAGACCTCTCTGTCATCGGGCAGAGAGGTTTTTTCATACTTATCCGATTCGGAAAAAATACGATAAGGAGGTAAAATTCGTGGCAAAGGTTGAATTAAAAGCACCTATCGTAGAAGAGATCTCCAAGAGCGTTGAAGGAGCACAGTCCGTAGTTGTAGTTGACTACCGTGGACTTACTGTTTCCGAGGATACTGCTCTTCGTAAGGCTCTTCGTGCAGAGGGTGTGACTTACAAGGTTTACAAGAATACAATGATGAGCCGGGCCTTCGAAGGCACTGAATTCGAAGCTCTGAAGCCCCTTCTTGAAGGACCGAATGCAATTGCAATCTCCAAGGACGACGCAACTGCTCCCGCAAGAGTACTTGCAAAGTTTGCCAAGGACGCCAAGGCTCTTGAGCTCAAGGGCGGCGTTGTAGAAGGCAAGTTCATGGATGAGGCAGGCATCAATGAGATCGCCGCTATCCCGTCCAGAGAAGTCCTTCTCGGCAGACTGCTTGGTTCCTTCCAGGCACCGATCACCAACTTCGCTCGCGTTATCAAGCAGATCGCAGAGAAGAACGGCGAGACCGAGACTGCAGCAGAGTAATTTATTACAGCTTACTGTACAGAAGATTGAAACGGAGAACGTTTCAGACAAATTTTTAAAATGGAGGAAAAATCAATGGCAAAGTTATCCAATGATGAGATCATCGCAGCAATCAAAGAGCTTAGCGTAACTGAACTGAACGACCTGGTAAAGGCTTGTGAGGAAGAGTTCGGCGTATCCGCAGCAGCAGGTGTTGTTGTTGCAGCAGCAGGCGCTGGCGCAGCTCAGGAAGAAGAGAAGACCGAGTTCGACGTTGAGCTGACTGAGATCGGACCTAACAAGGTTAAGGTTATCAAGGTTGTTCGTGAAGCAACCGGCCTTGGCCTGAAGGAAGCTAAGGATCTCGTTGATTCCGCTCCGAAGGTTATCAAGGAGCAGGCTGACAAGGCTACCGCTGATGATCTGAAGGCAAAGCTGGAAGAGCAGGGCGCAAAGGTAACCCTGAAATAATTCAGTTCATACCGAATGATGATAAAGGGACTGCGAAAGCAGTCCCTTTTTTGTATACAAAAATAAACATTGACAAAGGACTTGCATTTCTTGTATTATGTACGTTGCGTTATTGTCGCGGGGTATGCCGTACGGCAGGTGACGCAGTATGGTCAGACAGAGTATCAAATGATCATACAATTGATACTTGTGCAGTAATAAATTTAGAATATTACGAGAGGTGGAACGTCAATGGAGAAAAAGAACATGCGGCCGGTGAAATCCGGTAAGGGCATGCGGATGAGCTTCGCCCGTCAGAGAGAAGTTCTCGAGATGCCAAATTTCATCGCGGTTCAGAAGGACTCTTACCAGTGGTTTCTGGATGAGGGCCTGAAGGAAGCTTTCGATGATATCTCCCCGATCACGGACTACAGTGGTCATCTCAGTCTGGAATTCACCGATTTCAAGCTTTGCAAGGACGATATCAAGTATACGATTCCCGAGTGCAAAGCAAGAGATGCTACCTATGCAGCTCCTCTGAAGGTCAAAGTACGTCTCTATAATAAGGAAACGGATGAAATCAACGAGCATGAGATCTTTATGGGTGATCTGCCGCTGATGACCGAGACCGGAACCTTTGTGATCAACGGCGCTGAGCGTGTTATCGTCAGCCAGCTGGTTCGTTCCCCCGGCATTTACTATGCAATTGATCACGATAAGGTCGGCAAGCCCCTTTATTCCTGCACTGTTATCCCCAACCGCGGGGCATGGCTGGAATATGAGACCGACTCCAACGATGTCTTCTATGTACGTGTAGACCGTACCCGTAAGGTGCCAATCACCGTATTTATCCGTTCTCTGGGCATCGGAACCAACCAGGAGATCATTGATCTCTTCGGTGATGAGAAGAAGATCGAAGCTTCCTTTACTAAGGATCCTTCCATTATCCCTGAGAAGGCTCCGAACGGTTCCTATGAGGGAGGCCTTCTGGAACTCTACAGAAAGATCCGTCCGGGCGAGCCGCTTTCCGTTGACAGTGCAGAGACTCTGATCAACGGCATGTTCTTCGACCCCAGACGTTATGATCTGGCTAAGGTGGGCCGCTATAAATTTAATAAGAAGCTTGCCTTAAGAAACCGGATTAACCACAAGATTCTTGCCGAAGATGTTGTCGATGAGACAACTGGTGAGGTTATTGCAGAAAAGGGTACCAAGGTTGACCGCGAGCTGGCTGACCGGATTCAGAATGCAGCCATTCCCTATGTCTGGATTCAGACAGAAGAGAAGAACGAGAAGGTTCTGTCCAACATGGCAGTCGATCTGACCGCTTTCGTGGACTGCAATCCGGAAGAGCTGGGTATCCATGAGCACGTTTACTATCCGGAGCTGAAGTCTCTCATGGACAAGTATACAGACCATGAAGAGCTTCTGGATGCTATCCGCCGTGATGTTCATGAGCTTGTTCCCAAGCACATTACCAAGGAAGATATCTTCGCTTCCATTAACTATAACATGCATCTGGAATACGGCATCGGCAGCAAGGATGATATCGATCATCTTGGAAACCGTCGTATCCGTGCCGTCGGCGAACTGCTTCAGAACCAGTACCGGATCGGTCTGTCCCGTATGGAGCGTGTTGTCCGCGAGCGTATGACAACTCAGGACATGGAGGGAATCTCTCCCCAGAGCCTGATCAATATCAAACCGGTTACTGCAGCAGTCAAGGAGTTCTTCGGATCCTCCCAGCTGTCACAGTTCATGGATCAGAACAACCCTCTGGGCGAGCTGACCCATAAGAGACGTCTGTCTGCCCTTGGGCCCGGTGGTCTGTCCAGAGACCGTGCCGGATTCGAGGTACGAGATGTCCACTATACTCACTATGGCCGTATGTGCCCCATTGAGACCCCTGAAGGACCTAACATCGGTCTGATCAACTCTCTGGCAAGCTTTGCCCGTATCAACGAGTATGGCTTCATCGAGGCACCTTACCGTAAGATTGATAAGAGCGATCCCGAGAATCCTCGTGTCACCAATGAAGTTGTCTATATGACAGCCGATGAAGAAGATAATTATCATGTAGCTCAGGCATCCGCACCGTTGGATGATGAAGGACATTTCCTTCACGATACCGTTTCCGGCCGTTTCAGGGAAGAGACTGCATCCTATGATAAGAACATGTTCGATTACATGGATGTGTCTCCCCGTATGGTCTTCTCCGTTGCGACTGCCCTGGTTCCCTTCTTGCAGAACGATGACCCGACCCGTGCCCTGATGGGATCCAACATGCAGCGTCAGGCCGTTCCTCTTCTGACGACAGAAGCTCCTGTTATCGGAACCGGCATGGAGCCGAAGACTGCGGTTGACTCCGGTGTCTGCGTTGTCGCAAAGCGTGCAGGTATCGTAGAGCGTTCGGAATCCAACCGTATCGTTGTGAAGACCGATGACGGCGAGCGGGATGAGTACATCCTGACCAAATTCGAGCGTTCCAACCAGTCCAACTGCTACAACCAGCGCCCGATCGTCTTCAAGGGCGACCATGTTGAAAAGGGCGAGGTCATTGCAGACGGACCTTCCACTTCCAACGGAGAGCTTGCTCTCGGTAAGAACCCTCTGATCGGATTTATGGAGTGGGAAGGCTATAACTACGAGGATGCGGTTCTCCTTTCCGAGAACATGGTCAAGTATGATGTCTACACCTCCATCCACCTGGAGGAGTTCGAGATCGAGGCCAGAGATACCAAGCTGGGACCGGAAGAGATCACCCGTGATGTTGCCGGTGTCGGTGATGATGCCTTAAAGAACCTGGATGAAAACGGTATTATCCGGATCGGTGCCGAGGTTCGTGCCGGTGATATTCTGGTAGGTAAGGTTACTCCCAAGGGAGAAACCGAGCTTACTGCCGAGGAGCGTCTCCTTCGTGCTATCTTCGGTGAGAAGGCCAGAGAGGTTCGTGATACCTCCCTCAAGGTTCCTCACGGAGAATACGGTATTGTTGTAGATGCCAAGATCTTCACCGCTGAGAATGGCGATGAGCTTCCTCCCGGAGTCAGAAAGGCTGTCCGGATCTATATCGCACAGAAGAGAAAGATCTCTGTCGGCGATAAGATGGCCGGCCGTCATGGTAACAAGGGTGTTGTTTCCCGTATTCTTCCGGTAGAAGATATGCCTTTCCTTCCGAACGGACGTCCTCTGGACATCGTTCTGAACCCTCTGGGCGTGCCTTCCCGAATGAATATCGGACAGGTCCTGGAGATCCATCTTTCTCTGGCCGCCAAGGTTCTCGGCTTCAATATCGAGACTCCTGTATTCAACGGTGCAGATGAGAAGGATATCGGCGACCTTCTGGAAATGGCCAATGATTATGTAAATACACCGCTCGAAGACTTCGAGGCAAAATACAAGGACGTTGTCGAGCCTGAGGTTATGCAGTATCTGATCGACCATCAGGAGCACAGAAAGCTCTGGGCCGGTGTTCCGATCCGTCGGGACGGTAAGGTACAGCTTCGTGACGGACGTACCGGTGAGAATTTCGACGGTCCTGTTACCATCGGACACATGCATTATCTGAAGCTGCATCACCTGGTTGATGATAAGATCCATGCACGTTCTACCGGTCCTTATTCTCTGGTTACCCAGCAGCCTCTCGGCGGTAAAGCCCAGTTCGGCGGCCAGCGCTTCGGAGAGATGGAGGTCTGGGCCCTCGAGGCATACGGCGCTGCCTATACCCTGCAGGAGATCCTGACCGTGAAGTCGGATGATGTCGTCGGACGTGTCAAGACCTACGAGGCAATCATCAAGGGCGAGAACATTCCGAAGCCGGGTATTCCGGAATCCTTCAAGGTTATGCTGAAGGAACTGCAGGCTCTGGCACTGGACATCACACTTCTGGATGAGAACGGCAAGGAAGTTCACCTGAAGGAAACCAGTGAATATGGAAATACCAATATCAATTCCATTATTGCCGGTTCCGATCGTGACGAGAAGAAGCAGGAAGATTATTCTGCCTTCGAGAGCAATGAGGACTTTGCCAAGAATGGCTTTACCAAGCAGGAATTCGATGACGAGAGCGGCGAATTTGTAAATGTTGAGGATGATGCGGATGCAGATTTCGATGCAGATGCATTTGACGATAATAATGAAGAGTAAGGGAAGGGAGATTCACTGATGCCAGACATGAATGAAAAAGAAGTGAATGAAGGCGTAACGTTCGATTCCATCCGGATCGGACTTGCTTCCCCGGAAAAGATTCGTGAATGGTCTCATGGCGAAGTCAAGAAACCGGAGACCATCAACTATCGTACGCTGAAGCCGGAAAAAGACGGCCTCTTCTGCGAGAAGATTTTCGGACCGACCAAGGACTATGAGTGCCACTGCGGTAAATATAAGAAGATCCGCTATAAGGGTGTTGTCTGCGATCGATGCGGCGTTGAAGTCACCAAGGCATCCGTACGTCGTGAGCGGATGGGACATATCGAGCTTGCTGCTCCGGTATCCCACATCTGGTATTTCAAGGGCATTCCCTCCCGTATGGGACTGATCCTTGATATTTCTCCCCGTACACTGGAGAGAGTTCTTTACTTCGCAAATTATATTGTTCTTGACCCGGGCGATACACCTCTGACCTACAAGCAGGTGCTTTCCGAGACCGAGTATGCAGAATATAAGAATCAGTACGGCGATGCTTTCCGTGCAGGCATGGGAGCAGAAGCCATCCAGGAACTTCTTCAGGCCATTGATCTGGAGAAGGATTCTGCAGAGCTGAAGGAAGAACTGAAGAATGCCAATGGCCAGAAGCGGGCAAGAATTATCAAGCGTTTGGATGTTGTCGAGGCTTTCCGTCTGTCCGGTCAGAAGCCGGAATGGATGATTCTGACCGTTATCCCGGTCATTCCTCCGGATCTTCGTCCTATGGTACAGCTGGACGGCGGCCGTTTTGCCACTTCCGATCTGAACGATCTCTATCGCCGGATCATCAACCGTAACAACCGTCTGAGAAGACTTCTGGAACTTCACGCTCCGGATATTATTGTAAGAAACGAAAAGCGTATGCTGCAGGAGGCTGTTGATGCGCTGATCGATAACGGCCGCCGCGGCCGTCCTGTAACAGGACCCGGCAACCGTCCTCTGAAGTCCCTTTCCGATATGCTTAAGGGTAAGAATGGACGTTTCCGTCAGAACCTTCTTGGTAAGCGAGTTGACTACAGTGGACGTTCCGTTATCGTCGTAGGACCGGATCTGAAGATCTTCCAGTGCGGACTTCCCAAGGAAATGGCACTTGAGCTCTTCAAGCCTTTCGTTATGAAGGAACTGGTTCAGCAGGGCCTGGCACACAATATCAAGAGTGCCAAGAAGATGGTTGACCGTGCAACCTCCAATGATGTATGGAATGTTCTGGAAGACGTCATCAAGGAGCATCCGGTTATGCTGAACCGGGCTCCTACCCTGCACAGACTTGGAATTCAGGCCTTCGAGCCCATCCTTGTCGAAGGTAAGGCAATTCGTCTGCATCCTCTGGCCTGCATGGCCTTCAACGCAGACTTCGATGGTGACCAGATGGCTGCCCATCTGCCTCTGACTCAGGAAGCACAGGCAGAGTGCAGATTTATGCTGCTCTCCCCGAACAACCTCCTCAAGCCTTCGGATGGCGGTGTCGTTGCCGTTCCTTCTCAGGATATGGTACTGGGCTGCTACTACATCACCCAGCAGCGTGACGGCGAGCCGGGCGAAGGTAAGGTATTCAAGGATATGGCCGAGGCCATTATGGCTTATCAGAACCATATCATTACCCTGCAGTCCAAGATCAAGGTACGCCGTTCCAAGAAGATGGAGGACGGCTCCATCCGTTACGGAATCATTGATACCTCCCTGGGCCGCCTGATCTTTAATGAGAAGATTCCTCAGGATCTGGGCTTTGTAGACCGTACCAAGCCGGAGAACGAGTTCAAGCTTGAGATTGACTTCCTCGTAAAGAAGAAGGATCTGAAGAACATCCTGGAGCATGTCATCAATATCCACGGCGCAACCAAGACCGCAGAGGTTCTGGACTACGTCAAGGCAATGGGCTACAAGTACTCCACCCTGGGTGCTATGACCGTATCCGTTGCAGATATGACTGTTCCTGCAAGTAAGCCGGTTCTCCTGGATGAGGCCGAGAAGAAGGTTGCCAAGATCAACCGGAAATACAAGAGAGGTCTCCTAACAGAGGAAGGCCGTTACAAGGAAGTTATCGAGACCTGGAAGGATACCGATAACCAGCTGACCAAGGACCTTCTGGATGGTCTGGATCAGTACAACAATATCTTCATGTTTGCGGATTCCGGAGCACGAGGCTCCGATAAGCAGATCAAGCAGCTGGCCGGCATGCGAGGCCTGATGGCCGATACATCCGGACGTACCATTGAGCTGCCGATCAAGTCCAACTTCCGTGAAGGTCTGGACGTACTGGAATACTTCATGTCAGCCCATGGTGCCCGTAAGGGTCTGTCCGATACCGCGCTTCGTACCGCCGATTCCGGTTACCTGACCAGACGTCTGGTTGATGTCTCCCAGGAGCTGATCGTTCGTGAGAACGACTGCATGGAAGGCAGAAACGGCGAGATCCCCGGCATGTATGTCGAGGCTTTCAAGGATGGCGATGAAGTCATCGAGACCCTGGAAGAGCGTATCACAGGACGTTTCTCCTGCTACGATATCAAGGATTCCAAGGGCGAGACCATTGTCAAGGCTGATCACATGATCACCCGGAGCCGTGCAAAGCGGATCGTCAATGACGGTGTCGATGAAAAGGGCAACAAGATCACCCGTGTAAAGATCCGTACCGTTCTTACCTGTAAGAGTCAGGACGGTATCTGCGCAAAGTGCTATGGCATGAACCTTGCTACCGGTCAGCCGGTACAGGCAGGTGAAGCTGTCGGTATTATCGCAGCACAGTCCATCGGTGAGCCCGGTACACAGCTGACCATGAGAACCTTCCACACCGGCGGTGTTGCAGGTTCCGATATTACACAGGGTCTTCCCCGTGTCGAGGAGCTGTTTGAGGCCAGAAAGCCGAAGGGACTTGCCATCATCACAGAGATCTCCGGACGTGTTGAGATCACGGATGTCAAGAAGGCCAAGGAAGCAACCGTTACAAATGATGAGACCGGCGAAGTCAAGAAGTATCTGATTCCTTTCGGATCCCATATCAAGGTTGCCGATGGCGAGATGCTGAATGCCGGAGATCCTTTAACAGAAGGTTCTGTGAACCCGCATGATCTTCTCCGTGTCCTGGGTGTACGTGCCGTACAGGATTACCTCCTTCGTGAGGTACTTCGTGTATATCGTCTTCAGGGTGTTGATATCAACGACAAGCACGTTGAGGTTATCATTCATCAGATGCTGAAGCGTGTGCGTGTAGAGAAGCAGGGTGATTCCGATCTTCTGCCTGGTGCACTGATCAGCTGGCGTGAGCTGGATGAGATCAACGAGAAGCTGGAAGCCGAGGGCAAGGAGCCCGCAGAGGCAACGCAGGAACTCCTTGGTATCACCAAGGCAGCCCTGGCAACAGATTCCTTCCTCTCCGCCGCATCCTTCCAGGAGACCACCAAGGTTCTGACCGATGCCGCAATCAAGGGCAAGGTCGATCCGCTGACCGGTATCAAGGAAAATGTTATCATCGGACAGCTGATTCCTGCAGGAACAGGAATGAAGCAGTATCGTGACATCGGACTTTCTACAGATTATAATGATGCCATCCGCCGCAAGGTCAGAGCTGCCAATGAGGAAGCCATGAGACGTGCAGAGCGGGAAGAGAATAAGGAGAACGGACCGGAAGCTGCAGAACATGCAGAAGAGTCCAAACCCGTAGAGACGACAGGAAACGGTGAGGAAGAGTAATTTCTAAATGAATAAAAACCGCCGGGAAGCCATCGACAGTGCTGAAAAGTACTGAAAATCAGGCTTCCCGGCGGTTTTTGTATTGACAAATGAAATTTCAGCCGATATAATACTTTAGCGTGCGTAAAATACATTGACGATGTGAACCGTCAGGGCGCGCAGCACAAATAATCATAGGAGGTGAAAATAATGCCAACATTTAACCAGTTAGTAAGAAAGGGTAGACAGACAACTCAGAAGAAGTCCAAGTCTCCGGCACTGCAGAGCGGTTTCAACTCTCTGACCAAGAGACCCATCAAGACATCTTCTCCGCAGAAGCGTGGTGTCTGCACATCTGTAAAGACAGCTACCCCGAAAAAGCCTAACTCTGCTCTTCGTAAGATTGCCAGAGTACGTCTTTCCAACGGTATTGAGGTTACATCCTACATCCCGGGCGAAGGTCACAATCTGCAGGAGCACAGCGTTGTAATGATTCGTGGCGGCCGTGTTAAGGATCTTCCTGGTACACGTTACCACATCATTCGCGGAACTCTGGATACGGCAGGTGTTGCTGACCGTAAGCAGGCCCGTTCCAAGTACGGCGTTAAGAGACCGAAGGCTTCCAAGTAATTCGGTCCCTGCGTAAGCAGACTGGAAGCAGACATACTCAGAATAAGGTTAGTGTTGAGATTTATTTTCCCTTTTGAAAATACGTTTCGCGCGAACACCGTAAAGTGAGTACCAATGAATTAATCCAATGATTAAGGAGGGAAGTAACGTGCCACGTAAAGGACATACTCAGAAAAGAGACGTACTGGCAGATCCCATCTACAACAGCAAGGTTGTAACCAAGCTGATCAAC
>JAQYBF010000029.1 GCA_029338875.1 Lachnospiraceae bacterium | reverse complement strand
GGTCTGGGAATGCGTTTCCATTGTCTATCTCTTGCTGTTTCTTACTTTTGTCCGTATCTTCGATAAGACCGATCAGGTGACCGGCATTCCCAATCGCAATGCTTTTACCCTGGCCTTCTTCCGAAAGAAAAAGAAGTTAGCACCGGTTCTGGTATCCTTTGATCTGAATCATCTGAAAAACTTTAATGATAAGATGGGACATAGCACAGGAGATCAGTATCTCTTTGCTTTTGCCATGACCGCTCAGAAAGAATTAAAACCCTATGGTAAGCTTTACCGTGTCGGTGGCGATGAATTCTGCCTGATTTCCTATGATGATCCGAAATTGATTCAGGCCGCCATTGACAGACTGCAGGAGATGGAGAGATCCGATTCGGCTTTCGGCGATTTCCCCTTGAATTTTGCTTATGGCATAGCGATCCGAAGCGAGGGCGAATCCAATGAAACGCTCTATAAACGGGCGGATGCTTTGATGTATGAAAACAAGCGAAAGAGTGAGAGCGGACAGGCGCGGATGTGAATGAGATATGTCCTGCCACAATGCGCATATATCCATTCAAGCGGAAGGTACTTTCGGAATCATAAAAAATGATATAAAAAGGGAGCTGGAAAAAATGATTATCTCATTTTTTCACAGCCCCATCTTTTTTTCATGACTTAGAGTGATTTTTAGCTTATTAGCTGTCTCTATTCAATCATCTTGAAGTGTCGGAACGCCTCCACTATCGCATCATGCTTCTCTTTCGGGCATCCTGGTCTCTTGCCTGCTGCCATGCCGCAGTCCTCATATGAGAACTGCTTGGCAATGCCCATCTCGTCCTTCACACCGGCGATATTCAAAGAGGACACCTTCAGACCATACGTGTCCAGTGCGTAGTCCTGAATCTGCTTGTAGGTCGCCCGGAATGGCAATTTATCCTGCCCCAGCTTCTTCACATCGACGTCGATATAGATGTTGTCTCTCTTTCGGGTTAAGAGACATACTGTCTCCACATGTACGCTATGTCCGAACTGGTCTACCGGGCAGACCTTCTTCAGCTCGTAGGAACCGTCTGAGCAGAGGATTTTCAGATCCCTTGCCAGAGTAGCCGGGTCGCAGGATACATAGACGATGCGCTCCGGCGCAGCCGAAAGAATGGTTTCAAGCACCGACGGCTCGCAGCCCTTTCTTGGCGGATCCAGCACAATGACATCGGCCGGCCGGCCGGAAATATAGACCGACCCCAGGGCTTGCTCCTGCGCCGACAGTTTTCCGAAATCTGACTTTCCCTTCTTTATCAGCCTGGGCAGGACATCCTCTGTTGCTCCGGCATAGAAGTCAGCATTGGTGATTCCATTTCGCCTTGCGTTTTCTTTTGCATCTTTAATCGCTTCCGGAACAATCTCTATTCCGGTCACATGGCCCGCATTTTTAGCCAGGAAGAGAGAGATGGTCCCGATCCCGCAATAGAGATCATAGACATTCTCCTCTCCGGTCAGGTCGGCATATTCCAGGGCTTTTCCATAGAGTTTCTCCATCTGAAGCGGATTCACCTGGAAAAAGGATCGCGGCGAGATACGAAATGCGATATCACCGATCATATCCGTGATGGTATCTTCTCCCCACAAGGTCTTGATTTCCCGGCCGAGAATCACATTTGTTTTTTCCCGGTTTATATTTAATGTCAGAGATGTAAGCGCAGGAGAAGCAGTCCGAAGGGCTTCCGCCAGGGAATCCTGGGCAGGAATACAATTTCCGTTAACAATCAGACAGACCATGGTTTGCTCGGTATGGACAGCCTGACGGATCAGGACGTGGCGGACCAGACCCTGGCCGGCCGCTTCATCATAGGACTGAACATGGTTCTTCTTCATCCAGGAGAGAACGGCAGAAAGGATCCTCTGATTCTCCTCGGCTCCGATCAGACAGTCAGTGGTCGGGACAATGCGGTGGCTGTGCAGGGCATAGAAGCCTGCCACCAGGCGGCCCTTGGGGTCCCTTCCGATCGGATACTGGGCCTTGTTCCGGTAGCGCCAGGGATCTTCCATTCCGATAATGGGTTCGGAAACCGAATCGATCAGGTCCTCCGGAAAGCCGCCGACACGGATCAGGAGATTCCGGACATGGTTTTCCTTCCAGCGGAGCTGGGCCTGATAATCCATCTCCTGGAGCTGGCAGCCTCCGCACTTTCGAGCGATAGGACAGGCCGGTGTCACCCGGTCCGGGGATAGCGTATCCACGGAAATCAGCCGGGCATAGGCATAGCTTTTCTTCACCTTGGTGATACCGGCATGAATCCGGTCTCCGGGGATTGTGCCCGGCACAAAGACCGCCATGCCCTGGCCATGTCCGATTCCTTCCCCGTGAATACCCAGGTCCTCGATTGCCAATTCGATTACATCATTTTTCTGCATTCATCTTCCCTACTCTTCTTCCGACGTTCTCCGGATATTGGTCTCCAGGAAACGGTTATATCCCTGCCATTCGGTGTTTCCGGGAGCCGCATTCTTCAGAGCCTCTTTCATGGTCTCGATTTTGGCGTCCAGATTGTCGGCCTGGGAAAGGGCCATGGCCTCGATCAGAGCCGGCTTCTTCGGCGAACCGAATTCCAGCTCTCCGTGATGGGAAAGGATGCAGTGAAGAAGCTCCTCTTCCTTCTTGTGAGGGAAATGGGGGATTTCCCGAATCTTGTCCCGGATCATTCCTGCCCCGATCACAATGTGACCCAGCAGCTGGCCCTCATCCGTGTAGTCATTCTGCGGGAAGGGAGCGATCTCCTCCAGCTTTCCGATATCGTGGCAGAGAGCCGCTGTAATCAGAAGATCCCGGTCCATCATGGGATAGTGCTTTGCATAGAAATTACAGATCTGAGCCACGGAAAGTGTATGCTCCAGAAGTCCGCCGACAAAACCGTGATGAACGCTCTTGGCTGCCGAGTGGAAGCAAAAGCGTTTCTTGAAATCCGGATCCCGGAAGAACTTATCCAGAAGCTCCTTCAGATAATCGGTCTTCACGGAATCGACCAGGCGAAGGACCTCCTTATACATGTCCTCGACGTCCTTGTCCGTGGAAGGAAGATAGTCCGCTGCCTTATAGGTGCCCTCCTGCGCCTTGCTGACCCGCTCCAGACGAATCTGCAAAGTACCATTAAAGGATGTGACCTCTCCGGAAACCTCGACATAATCCTTCTCCTCGACGTCCTCGAAGGCCGGATCGTTGGGAGTCCATACCTTTCCTTCGATGGACCCGGTCCGGTCCTGGAGGAGGAGAGTCTGGAAAGGCTTTCCGTTTTTCGTTGTTCCATTGGTCACCTTGCGGAGAAGAAAGATGTTATTCTGAATCTTTTTTCCTTCTGTCAGATCTTCTACAAATACCATAATTGCACTCCAATTCTAAGCTTTCTTAAGCCCTTCCATTATACTGATTAGCCGCTTTCCTGTCCATTAAATATAGACCGGAGCCAGGCTTTCCTCCCGCTGACCGCTCATTCCTCTCCCGAGGATGTCCGACTGCTTCATTCGTGTTATAATGAATGAAAAATTTGTATGAACAGGAAAAATCCATGAATCCAAAAGTATTTCACACACTTGAATTTGATAAAATCATCGACCGGCTGACCGAGCATGCTTCGACCGAACGCGGCAAGTCTTACTGTCAGAAGCTGACGCCAATCACCAATCTGGAAAAAATTGAGGAACGTCAGAAGGAGACTGAGGACAGTCTTCAGAGGATCTACCGCAGGGGCTCCATTTCCTTCGGCGGTGTGACCGATGTCACTCCTTTTCAGAAGCGGCTGGAAATCGGCGGCTCTCTGAATGCAGGAGAACTTCTGCAGATCGCTTCCCTGCTCTCGGCCGCCGGTGCGGCAGCCCGCTACGGAGACACCGGGTCCGACGAAAATGCCCGTGACACTCTGACTTCCTATTTCGAAGGCCTGGCACCGGTCCGTCCCCTTTATGACGAGATTCACCGCTGCATCCTGGCCGAAGATGCCATCGCAGACGATGCCTCAGCCGAGCTTCGTACCATCCGGAGGTCTCTGGCGGGTTTGGACGAGCGCATTCGTTCGGAAATGAACCGCATGCTGACCGGAAGTGCCCACGACTATCTCCAGGATGCCATTGTAACCATCCGGGACAACCGCTACTGCCTTCCCGTCAAGGCCGAGTTCAAATCCCAGGTTTCCGGTATCGTCCATGACCAGTCCTCTTCCGGCCAGACCCTCTTCATCGAGCCCATGGCCGTTGTCAATCTGAACAACGAGAGGAAAGAGCTGGAGCTTAAGGAGAAGAAGGAAATCGAGCGGATTCTGGCTCAGCTCTCTTCCATGGCCTACGAACACATGGCCGAGATCGATGCGGATTTTCGTCTCCTCTCGGAACTGGACTTCATTTTTGCCAAGGGAAAGCTGGCCGAGGAAATGCAGGCCGTTTCGCCCGAATTCAATGAAGATGGTCAAATTGATCTCCATGACGCCCGTCATCCACTGCTGGATCCGAATAAGGTTGTTCCCATCCAGTTGAATCTTGGTTTACATTTCGACCAGTTGATTGTCACCGGCCCCAATACCGGCGGTAAGACGGTTTCCCTAAAGACCTGTGGACTTCTGACCCTGATGGGCCAGGCCGGACTCCATATTCCGGCCGCTCCAGGCAGCCGCCTGTCCGTTTTCCACAATGTCTATGCGGACATCGGCGATGAGCAGTCCATTGAGCAGTCCCTGTCGACCTTCTCCAGCCATATGGTCAATATTATCCGGATCCTGCGCTCGGTCGAGCAGAGCCCCAACACGGCCCTGGTCCTCTTCGATGAGCTCTGTGCCGGAACCGATCCGGCCGAGGGTGCTGCTCTTGCGACCTCCATTCTGGCCAAGCTCCACACCGAGGGGGTCAAGACCATGGCGACCACCCACTACAGCGAGCTCAAGGAATACGCTCTGGCCACGCCTGGTGTTGAAAATGCGGCCTGCGAGTTCTCTGTCGAGACCCTGTCTCCGACCTACCGGCTCCTGATCGGTGTTCCCGGAAAATCCAACGCCTTCGCCATTTCAAAGAAGCTGGGACTGACCTCAGACATCATTGACGATGCAAGATCCAGGATGACCGAACATGCCCAGTCCTTCGAGGATCTGCTGACCGACCTCGAGGAGAGACGGACAGCTCTGGAGAAAAAGGAAGCCTCTCTGGCAAGCGACCAGGAAGCCTTCAACCGCCGCATGGCAAAACTGGCTGAGGACGAAAAGAAGGTTTCCGATGAGAAGACCCGTGTCCTCCAGGATGCTTCCATGGAAGCTGCCCGTATCTTAAAATCCGCCAAGGACGAGGCCGACCAGACCATCCGCTCCTTCCGGAAAATGAAGGCTGAATCGCCGGATCTAAGAAAGATGGAGCAGGAACGTACCGCTCTTGGAAAGAAGCTTTCGGAGGCCGAAAACAAGGCCAGCGCCCGGGCTATGACTAAGCATGTACAGTCAGCAAACAATGGTGCCATCAACGTGAAGAATCTTCACGTCGGTGACAGTGTCCGTGTCCTTTCCATGAATATGAACGGAACGATTCACAAGCTTCCCAATTCAAAGGGAGAGCTTGAAGTGCAGATGGGCATTATCAAATCCAAGGTCAAGCTCTCGGACATCCAGCTTCTGTCAGACGAGACGACAGCAGAACGCTTCCGCCGGGAAATGAAGGAAAAGAGAAGAGTCCAGGCTGGTGCTGCTCCCTCCAAGAATATTGCCTCCTTCAGTAAGGCAGCCACGATTTCTCCTGAGATCAAGCTTCTGGGCCTTACCACAGATGAGGCCATTGCAAAGCTGGACAAGTATATTGACGATGCCTATATTTCCCATCTGAAGGAAGTCCGGATCGTCCACGGCAAGGGTACCGGAGCACTCCGAAAGGCTGTCCAGCAGTACCTGGATGGAAATATGTACGTAAAAGAGTATCACCAGGCTGCTTATGGTGAGGGAGATGCAGGTGTTACAATTGCCAGACTCGGATGAGAATAAAAGATTTTACCAGCCGGCATAGTCTGTGCAAGGCTTCGTAAGCCTGCATCAATAATGGCCTGGCTTATTTTAATGCAAACAAGTCTTGCTTAATGACTAAGACCATATTGCTTTGTGTCAAAAGCCGGGTTTCCATGGGTACAAAAAATCCCCTGCAGCGATTGCTGCAGGGGATTTTTACTTTCGATCACTCAAAGCTGTAGATATTAAACCAGCTCAAGAAGAACTTCCAGAGCGCCATCGCCCTTACGCTGACCGATCTTTACGATACGGGTGTAACCACCCTTGCGGTCTGCATACTTCGGCGCGATCTCATCGAAAAGCTTGTTCGGAAGGTTTACAACCTTGGTCTCAGACTTCTTGTCGCCCTTTACGGTTACAGGATAAAGGAACTTCAGCATCTGACGACGTGCATGAAGACGGGAAGGAAGGTCCTTCTTGATCTTCTTGTCAACGGTCTCGAACTTGGTAACCTTCTTGCCGTCAACAACTTCCTTGACACGCTTGCCATCCTTGTCCTTTACAGGAACCTTGGCCTGAACGGTAACTTCCTCGAAGTTATCCTTCTCGCGGATTGCAAGAGCGATGTACTTCTCGGCGATCTTAGCAACTTCCTTAGCCTTTGCTTCGGTAGTGATGATTCTGCCGTTGTTCAGAAGCATGGTTACCTGGTTTCTGAGCAGGGCCTTTCTCTGGGAAGATGTTCTTCCTAACTTTCTGTACTTTGCCATGATATTTCCTCCATTTTCCTTGGATTGGGTGGTTACTACCTCGAAATGCCATATGGTCTTACTTCCTCGGCAGATGTCTCTAGCCACTCTGAGGACTACAGAGCCGTACGCTTCGGATTTACCGGCGCTGCAGCTTCAAATTTGGCATATGATCATAAAACTTCGGATCCGCCTTACATTTCAGTATAAGACAGGTCCTGCAGCGGATTAATCCTCCGCGGTACGAAGATGAAGTCCGAGTTCATGCAGCTTTGCAAGAACCTCGTCCAGGGACTTCTTACCAAGGTTACGAACCTTCATCATCTCCTCCGGGGACTTGTTGCAAAGTTCCTCAACGGTGTTGATGCCGGCTCTCTTCAGACAGTTGTAAGAACGAACGGAAAGCTCGAGCTCATCAATTGTCATGTCCATAACAACCTTGGGTCCCTCTTCGTGGGTATCGACCATGACTTCCGTATTCTTTGCATTATCGGAAAGGTCGATGAAGAGATTCAGATGTTCTGCAAGAACCTTGGCAGCAAGGCTTAATGCCTCATCCGGGCCAAGGGCTCCGTTGGTATATACATCCAGGGTAAGCTTGTCAAAATCTGTCTGCTGACCTACACGGGTGTTCTCAACAGTCATGTTTACACGCTCGATCGGGGTGTAAATGCTGTCGATTGCGATGACTCCGATCGGAGTATCTTCCGACTTGTTACGGTCGGACGGTACATATCCGCGGCCATTCTCAATCGTTAAGTCCATGTAGAGCTTGCAGTCGCTGCCGCCATTCAGATGAGCAATGACAAGATCCGGATTTACGATCTCGACATCATCGGACTCGATCTGGATATCGGATGCCTTGACAACTCCCTCGCCTTCGAAGTCAATGTATGCCTTCTTGGGCTCGTTGTTGCCGCTGTTGTCACGGATTGCAAGATTCTTGATATTCAATACGATCTCAGTTACATCTTCCTTGACACCGGGGATGGAGCTGAATTCGTGAAGAATGCCATCGATCTTGATCTTTGTTACTGCGGTTCCGGGAAGAGAAGAAAGCATGATACGGCGGAGGGAATTTCCCAGTGTAGTACCATAGCCTCTTTCAAGAGGTTCCACAACAAAGCGACCATACTTATGGTCATCTGACATTTCTGCGATTTCAATATTGGGTTTGTTGAAATCTAACACTTGCGATCCTCCTTTGACCTATATTTACAGACTACTCAAG
>JAQYBF010000028.1 GCA_029338875.1 Lachnospiraceae bacterium | reverse complement strand
ATTTTGAAGGTAATTTCTAATTCCGTTCCATTACTCTTCAGTTTTACGGATTTCATGGAACGATTTTGAAGGTAATTTCTAATCCCGTTCCATTACTCTTCAGTATTACAAATTTCATGGATCGATTTTGAAGAAAATTTCTAATCTCATTCCAGGTCTCTGGATTTCGGGATCTCCAGTATCGATTTAGCGAGAATTTCTGATTTCTGATTCCGAAGGCCGCCTGAAGTCACCAGCACACCAGGACATCTCCCCCATGATCCTAGGATGTCTCCCTATAATCCCAGAACATCTCCCATTGATCCCAGGATATTTCCCCATAATTCCAAAAAGACCAGTGAACATGGCAACCAAATCATTGCCATATTCACTGGTCTGTATTATTTCAGCTATTGTCAGCTTAAGATTCCGGGTTAGTTGGGGTACTCTCCTGCTTTCCCCTGGTCTGAACCTTAGCGATATCGATCACACTCAGGGTCCGCTTGTCGATTGCGGTTTCGAGGGCGCGGGCAAGGGCGTTGGCGGTATCAATAGCGGTGATGCAGTAGACGCCGGTCTCGATGGCGGTACGGCGGATCTTGAATCCGTCACGGGTCTTGTCACCGTGGCCCTGGGTCGGGATATCGATGACGAGGTCGATTTTGTGGCCGAGGAGCAGGTCCATAACGGTCGGAGATTCCTGATCCAGCTTGTTGACCCAGAGGGCATCAACGCCGTGCTCATTTAAGTAGCGGGCGGTGGACCGGGTCGCATAGATGGTATAGCCAAGCTTTGCAAAACGCTTGGCTACGCCGACGGATTCAGGCTTGTCCGCATCCTTGATGGTCATGATCATCTTCTTGAACTTGGGCAGGCGGACGCCAGCACCAAGGAAGGCCTTGTAGAGGGCTTCCTCGAAATTCTTGGATATGCCCAGGCACTCACCGGTGGACTTCATTTCCGGTCCCATGGCGATCTCTGCATCTCTCAGCTTCTCGAAGGAGAAGACCGGCATCTTGATGGCATAGTAGTCAGCCTCGGGCTGGAGGCCGGGCTCATAGCCCAGATCCTGAATGGTCTTTCCCAGCATGACCTGAACGGCCAGGTCAACAATCGGGATACCGGTAACCTTACTGATGTAAGGCACAGTACGGGACGACCGCGGATTGACCTCGATGACATAGACCTCTCCGTCCATAACGATGAACTGGATATTGATCATGCCCTTGACATGGAGGGCCTGAGCCAGAAGCTCAGTGTCCTTGGCGATCTTCTTCTTGATGTCCTTTCCGATAGTCGGAGCCGGATAGACGGAAATCGAGTCGCCGGAATGGATACCGGTACGCTCGATATGCTCCATGATTCCGGGGATCAGGATGTTCTCGCCGTCGCAGACCGCATCGACCTCGACCTCCTTGCCCTGGAGGTACTTGTCGACTAAGATCGGGTGATCCTGGGCAATCCGGTTGATGATGCCGATGAATTCTTCAATTTCCTGATCGTTGAAGGCGATCTGCATGCCCTGGCCGCCCAGGACATAGGAAGGACGAACCAGAACCGGATAGCCGACCCGGTTGGCGACCTTCTTGGCTTCCTCTGCCGTGAAGACGGTTCCGCCGGAAGCTCTGGGAATGCCGGTCTTCTGAAGGATCTCGTCGAAGAGCTCCCGGTCCTCTGCCGCATCGACATCCTCGGCCTTGGTTCCAAGGATGGGAACGCCCATCTTCATCAGATCCTGTGTCAGCTTGATGGCGGTCTGTCCGCCGAACTGGACGACAGCGGCATCCGGCTTCTCGAAGTCGACGACATTCCGGACATCCTCGGCAGTCAGGGGCTCGAAATAGAGCTTGTCTGCGATATCGAAGTCGGTCGATACGGTCTCCGGGTTATTATTGATGATAATGGTCTCATAGCCTCTCCGGGAGAAAGCCCAGGTGGCATGGACGCTGCAGAAATCGAACTCGATGCCCTGGCCAATCCGGATGGGTCCGGAACCAAGAACCAGAATCTTCTTCTTTTCATTGGTCTCGATAGCTTCGTTCTCGGAGCCGAAAACGGAGTAATAATAAGGAGTTGTAGCTTCAAACTCGGCGGCACAGGTATCAACCATTTTGAAGCCTGCACGGATATCCCACTTCATCCGAAGGTCATGAATCTCTTCCTCGGTCCGGCCGCAAAGCTCACCGATCACCTTATCCGGGAATTCCATCCGCTTGGCCTCTGCCAGAAGCTCCTTTGTCATAGGCTCGGAGCCCAGACGGTATTCCATGCCGACCAGGATATCGATCTTATCGATAAACCAGAGATCAATCTTTGTCACAGCATGGATATGCTCCTTCGGGATGTGGCGGCGGAGAGCCTCTGCGATGACCCAGATCCGTCGGTCATCGACGACTTTCAGCTGGTCCTCCAGCTGATCCATGGAAAGCTTGGTAAAGTCATAGCTTCGAAGGCTGTCCACATGCTGCTCCAGAGACCGGATGGCCTTCATCAGAGCGCCCTCGAAATTGTTGGAAATACTCATGACCTCACCGGTCGCCTTCATCTGAGTGGTCAGAGTCCGCTTGGCCGTGATAAACTTATCGAAAGGCAGACGGGGAATCTTCACAACGCAGTAGTCGAGCATGGGCTCGAAGCTGGCGTAAGTCTTTCCGGTGATGGCGTTCGGGATCTCATCCAGGGTATAGCCCAAGGCGATCTTGGCCGAAACCTTGGCGATGGGGTATCCGGTTGCCTTGGAGGCCAGGGCCGAGGATCTGGAAACTCTTGGATTGACCTCGATAACGCAGTATTCAAAGGAATCCGGATTCAGGGCATACTGGACATTGCAGCCGCCGGTGATGCCGAGCTCTGTAATGATCCGAAGGGCCGAGGACCGGAGCATCTGATATTCCTTGTCGCCCAGAGTCTGCGAGGGTGCCACAACGATGGAGTCACCGGTGTGTACGCCGACAGGGTCTATATTTTCCATGTTGCAGACGGTGATGCAGTTGCCCTTGGAATCCCGCATGACCTCGTACTCGATTTCCTTCCAGCCGGCGATGGAACGCTCGACCAGAACTTCATGGACACGGGAGAGACGGAGGCCGTTTTCGAGGATGGTCCGAAGCTCGGTCTCATTGTGAGCAATGCCGCCGCCCGAGCCGCCCAGGGTGTAGGCCGGACGGAGTACGACCGGATAGCCGATCGTGTTCGTGAACCGGACACCGTCCTCAATATTGTGAACGACCTTGGAAGGTGCGACGGGCTCGCCCAGCTTCTCCATGGTGTCCTTGAAGGCCTGCCGGTCCTCAGCCCGGAAAATCGTATCCCGACTGGTTCCGATCAGGCGGACGCCCTGTTCCTTTAAGAAGCCGTTATCGGAAAGCTCCATGCCCAGGTTCAGGCCTGCCTGGCCGCCCAGGGTCGGGAGGACCGAATCCGGCTTTTCCTTCTTAATGATCTCTTCCAGGGTCTCGACGGTCAGAGGCTCGATGTAGACCTCGTCTGCGATCTGCTTATCGGTCATAATGGTCGCCGGGTTGGAATTGACCAGGCAGACCTCGACGCCCTCTTCATGGAGGGAGCGGCAGGCCTGGGTGCCGGCGTAGTCGAATTCAGCCGCCTGGCCGATGACGATGGGGCCGGATCCGATGACAAGAACTTTCTTGATACTGTTATCTCTAGGCATTTACTGCTCTCCTCTCATCATCTTGACTGTAGTCTCTGAGCATTACTGCTCTCCTCTCATCATCTTGACTGTAGTCTCTAAGCATTACTGCTCTCCTCTCATCATCTTGATAAAGCGGTCAAAGAGAAAACCGCTGTCCTGGGGTCCCGGGCAGGCTTCCGGATGGAACTGAACCGTGTAGACCGGTTTCTGCAAGTAGCGAAGGCCTTCGTTTGTCTTGTCGTTAACATTGGTAAAGGCCGGTACGGCGATCTCCGGATTGATGGTCTTGGGGTCTACGGCGTAGCCATGATTCTGGGAAGAAATATAAACCCTGCCGGTCTCTTCATCCCGAACCGGATGGTTTCCTCCCCGGTGGCCGTACTTCATCTTGTAGGTATCTCCGCCGGTGGCGAGGGCCATGAGCTGATGGCCGAGACAGATAGCAAAGATCGGAAGTCCGCTGTCATAGAGTTTCTTTACATTGGCAATGATATCGGTGCAGGTCTTGGGATCTCCGGGGCCGTTCGACAGCATGATGCCGTCCGGATGGGAAGCAAGAATTTCTTCTGCGGAGGTGTGAGCCGGATAGACGGTCACTTCGCAGCCGCGGGAAACCAGCTCTCTTGCGATATTCCGCTTGGCGCCTAAGTCAAGGAGGGCAACGGACAGGCCTCTGCCCGGCCGGTAGGGTTCGCCCTCGCGGCCTTCATAGCCCAGGATCTCACTCTGATAACCGCCGAGGTGAAGGTAGGGCGACTGAAGGACCGGATCGGTTGGTCTATATTTCTCTTCACAGGTGACACGGCTGACGACATCGCCGACCTCGTAAGCCTTGAGCCTGGGGATGACTTCGTCGAGCTTGAAGTTCTCGTCGGTCGTGATCATGCCGTTCATGGTGCCCTTTTCGCGGAGGATCTTGGTCAGGGCCCGGGTGTCGATGCCACAGATGCCGGGGATGTCCTGACGGATCAGGAAGTCTTCGAGGCTGCCCTGGCAGCGGAAGTTGGAAGGTATCCGTGAAAGCTCGCGGACGATGTAGCCGTCGACCCAGGACCGGGCCGACTCGTAATCATCCGTCACTCCGTAATTTCCGATCAGGGGATATGTCATGGTGACGGCCTGGCCGGCGTAGGAAGGGTCGGTCAGGACCTCCAGATAACCGGTCATGGAGGTATTGAAGACGATCTCACTTATGACTTCCCGGGTGGAACCGATGCTCTTTCCGGTGAAGACCGTCCCGTCTTCCAGAATCAGAAATGCTTTCATGGGCGCTTTCCTTTCTTGTCTGCTTGTTGATGTACGGAATTATAGCTATGATGTCTGTTTAGGTTTTCCTGATATTTGGCTTCAGAAATCAATCGGTCGAATGTTCTTAGTGTATGTTCTTCAGAAAATACACATAAATTCCTTGCCGGCTGGACATTTCAGTGCTAATATAGAAGCCTATTCTTTTTAAGATGCCTTTATTATAAGCAAGTGCAAAAGAATCCTAAACTTATAAAATATTATCATAAGATCCCCGCCGAGTAAACCGGCGGGGATGTTTCTTTTTGTATACCTATTTATTTGAAGTACTCCACACCACTCTCGAAGATCTTCAGATCCTGGTCGCCGTAGATGTTGATGGCGACGTGGTCGCCGCGGCGCTCGCTGTGGCACATCTTGCCGAGGATTCGGCCGTCCGGGCTGGTGATACCTTCGATGGCACGGTAGGATCCGTTGATGTTCCACTCTTCATCCATGGAGACATTGCCTTCCGGATCACAGTACTGGAGGGCAACCTGGCCGTTCTTGAAGAGCTTGTCCAGCCATTCGTCATTGGCGACGAAACGTCCTTCGCCGTGGCTGGCCGGATTGACATAGACGCCGCCGAGGGTGGCCTTCTGCAGCCAGGGGCTCTTGTTGGAAACAACCCGAAGGTATGCTTCCTTGGAAATATGGCGGCCGATGGTATTGTAGGTCAGGGTCGGCGAATCCGCCTTCTGGGTGTGGATCTCGCCGTAAGGAACCAGGCCGAGCTTGATCAGAGCCTGGAAGCCGTTGCAGATACCCAGAGCCAGGCCGTCCCGCTCCTCGAGGAGCTTCTGGATCTCTTCCTTGATCTTGGCATTGCGGAAAGCGGTTGCGAAGAACTTTGCGGAGCCTTCGGGCTCATCGCCGCCGGAGAAGCCGCCCGGGAAGAAGACGATCTGGGATTCGCGGATGGCCTTGGCGAAGGCATCGACGGATTCGACGATATCCTCTGCATTCCGGTTCTTAAAGACGATCGAATGGGCTTCTGCACCGGCCCGGTCAAAGGCTGCCTCGCAGTCGTACTCGGTATTGGTGCCTGGGAAGACCGGAATAAAGACCTTGGGCTTTGCGACCTTATTCTTACAAATATAGACCTTGCCCTCGTTTTCCTTCTTTACGTCATAAAGCGGAGAATCGACAGGCTCCTTACCTTCAACAGCGATGGTCGGGAAGACTTTCTCCAGAGGCTTCTTCCAGGTCTCGACCGCTTCCTTCTCAGCAATCTTAACAGAACCGTAGGTGAAGGTCTCATCATCGGTAACTGTACCGACATTGGAGCAGACCACGCCTTCCGGCAGGATCTCCAAGGCATCCTCATGATCCGGTCCGATTTCAGCTACGATCTCACCGATGTAAGGACGGAAGAGCATCTCTTTCGGAAGGTCTTCATTTAAGGTGAAGCCGAAGCCGTTACCGAAGGCCATCTTGGACAGGGCTGCTGCCAGGCCGTAGCCCTCTACTACGTATGCGGAAACAATGACACCCTTCTGAATGAGCTCGTGGACCTTGTCATAGGTCCGCATCGCCTGATCGAAGTCAGGCTGGTCATATTCGTCATGAGCCAGGCGGAAGAGAACGATCCGGTCGCCGGCCTGCTTGAATTCCGGTGTGATGATGTCATGCTCGTCGGCCACATCGACTGCGAAGGAAACCAGGGTCGGCGGAACATCGATATCGTTGAAGCTTCCGGACATGGAGTCCTTGCCTCCGATGGATGCCAGTCCGAGCTTGATCTGAGCCCGATAGGCGCCGAGCAGGGCCAGGAAAGGCTGGCTCCACCGCTTGGGATCCTCGGACATTCTCCGGAAGAATTCCTGGAAGGTAAAGTGCACCTTCTTATAATCGCCGCCGGCTGCCACGATCTTAGACAGGGAGGCGAGAACGGCAAACTGGGCGCCGTGGTAAGGGCTCCAGCTCGTAAGATAAGGATCATAGCCGTAAGCCATCATGGTGACGGCATCGCACTTATGCTCTCCGACCGGGAGCTTTGCGATCATAGACTGGGTCTCGGTCAGCTGGTACTTGCCGCCGAAAGGCATATAGACAGAACCGGCGCCGATGGAGCCGTCGAACATCTCGACCAGGCCCTTTTCGGAAGCCACATTCAGATCGGACAGAGTTGCCTTCCAGGCTGCCTTGATGTCGTCTGCATCCAGTGCATCGCGGACGGCTTCATTGGTCTCGGTCTCGAAGAAATTGTCCTCAACCCGGGGCATCTCAGCCTCGACAGCGGTCTCCTGATGGGCACCGTTGGTATCGATGAAGGCACGGGACATATTGACGATCTCTTTTCCTCTCCAGGTCAGGATCATCCGGGGCTCTTCGGTAACGACGGCGACTTCGACAGCTTCCAGGTTCTCTTCTGCTGCATAATTGAGGAAGCGGTCTACATTTTCCGGAGCGACAACGACTGCCATACGCTCCTGGGATTCGGAGATGGCAAGCTCAGTGCCGTCCAGGCCGGCGTACTTCTTCGGCACCTTGTCCAGGTTGATGCGGAGGCCGGGAGCCAGCTCGCCGATGGCAACGGAGACACCGCCGGCGCCGAAATCGTTACACTTCTTGATGATGTAGGAGACTTCCTCGCGGCGGAAAAGGCGCTGGATCTTCCGCTCTGTGGGAGGATTGCCCTTCTGCACCTCGGCACCGCACTCTGCGGTCGACTGGGTGTTGTGGGCCTTGGAGGATCCGGTGGCACCGCCGATACCGTCACGGCCGGTCCGTCCGCCGAGAAGGATGATGCGGTCGCCCGGGTCGGAGGTCAGTCGCTGAACGGCTCTTCTCGGAGCGGCGCCCATAACGGCGCCCAGCTCCATACGCTTGGCCACATAATTCGGATGATAGATCTCATGAACATAGCCCGTTGCCAGACCGATCTGGTTTCCATAGGAGGAATAGCCGTGAGCCGCCTCGCGGACCAGCTTCTTCTGAGGGAGCTTGCCTTCTAGGGTGTCCTTTACGGAACCGGTCGGATCAGCCGCGCCGGAAATCCGCATGGCCTGGTAGACATAGGTACGGCCGGACAGGGGATCCCGGAT
>JAQYBF010000027.1 GCA_029338875.1 Lachnospiraceae bacterium | reverse complement strand
ATGGGCACAGTTGAAATCACCGCAGGCAATGACCGGTTTTTCCTGATCCAGGGATGACAGATAATCTGCATAAAGCTTATCCCAGACCTGACGATCCGGCAGCCGTTTGAGTTCGCCGCCTGCATTCGGTGTATACACATTGACGAAATAAAAACCGCCGAAATCGATGGTTAAGATCCGTCCCTCGGCATCCATGGTATCCGGTGCACCCAGCTTTGGCTGAGACATGGTTCCGGTCAGATCTTCCTTATAAAGAATCATGGTTCCGGCATAGCTTTTCCTTGCCGGCGCAACCGATGAAACCCATTCCACCTGATATCCAGGGAAAAATTCCTCCAGCGCCGCCTTATGTTTCTTATTGGGACCGGTTGCCGGCAGCTTGGTTTCCTGAATGGCGATCACATCCGGATCTTCACCGGCGATGGTCCAAAGCACGTTTCTCGAAAGCTCGGCCCGCGGTGAATCCGATGTCAGAGCCGCATTTAATGAGTCAATGTTCCATGAGATGAATTTCATATTTAGTTCCTTTTTGTGAATTTACCTCAACTATTTACTCTGTAAGATTGTATACAATTTTACAGTTCCTTCTCAATCTCCTTCTTCAGACTTGCGAATTTCTCCAGCCGGTCCTTTGTGACCTCGGGATAATGGGGATCCATGTCTTCCAGGGTCTTCCGGATGATCTCACTGACCAGATAGCGCATATACCATTTATGGTCGGCCGGAATGACAAACCAGGGCGCAGCCTTTGTGGCAGTCTCATTGATGGCATCCTCGAAGGCCTCCTGATAGGCGTCCCAGTAACCCCGCTCTTCCCAGTCGCTCTCGGAGAACTTCCAGTTCTTCTTCGGCTCCTCGATCCGGGACAGGAAACGCCGCGCCTGCTCTTCCTTCGAGACATGCAGGAAAATCTTCACTGTCCGGATACTGTTATGGTAGAGATATTCCTCATAATGGCAGATATCCTTGTAGCGGTTCTTTAGGATCTCATCCGGATTCAGCCGGTCGGCATGAGCCTGAGAAAGATAGAGCTTCTTGACCTTTGCAATCAATACGTCTTCATATTGCGAGCGGTTGAAGATGGCGATTTCGCCCTTGGCCGGCACCTGCTGTTCGATCCGCCAGAGAAAGTCATGGGCCAAATCTTCCGAGGACGGCGCCTTGAAGGCTGCCTCATGAACACCGTGCGGACTCAGACAGGTCAGGACCGAACGGATGGTTCCGTCCTTTCCGGCTGCATCCATGGCCTGGAAAAGGAAGATCACGCCTTCCTTTTTTGCAGCATAGAGCTTCGCCTGGAGATTATCCATGACGGCATCGTTTTCCGCCATTTTCTTCAGTGCCTGCTCCTTATCCGGACAGAGACTGGTCTCATCGGTGGACGAATCCTTGATCGAGAATTTCCGGCTTCCGTCGAAGCGGTACTTTTCATAGAGCTTCTTTTCCAATTCCTTATCGTTTTTCTTTGCGTCATTTCCCATGGCTCGCACCTCCTAAGAACATTCCACGATTCGTGGGCTTTTTGCTTCTTTGATATAAACTTCTGAAGTAAAAAGCTGGTGATGTCGACTGCTGCATATTCCATAAGAATTCTGCTGCAGGAGCATTCCTTGAAATAAAGAAAACAAAGTTCGAATATGGCTGGCAATGATTCGAAATATCAATCCGTAATTTTCTATCTGCAAATCATGAATTAACAAAATAAGGTATTACTCGAAAGTTTCCGCAATCTCCTTCAGATTGTCGATGATGGGCAGATGCTGAGGACAGATGCCTTCACACTGGCCGCAGGCGATGCAGGCGGATGCAGGATTTCCGGTTTTGGAAAGTTCCTGATAACGCTTGAGATCGGCTGCATGATCCGAGCCTTCCCGCTTCTCCTGATTGTATACCGAGAAGAATTCCGGAATGGTGATATCCATCGGACATCCCGGCGTGCAGTAATGACAGGCCGTGCAAGGGATTGTGATGCCGGAATTAATGACATCTGCAACCGCATGAACCGTTGTCAGTTCAAGCTCGTTCAAGGGCTTGAAGTCCTCCATGAAAGAGGTGTTGTCCTCGAGCTGGGCTATATTTGACATGCCGGAAAGCACCATCTTCACATTGGGAAGGCTGGCTGCAAAACGGATGGCCCAGGACGGGATGGACATGGACGGATCCAGATTCTTCAGCATAGTCTCGGCCTCTTCGGGAACCTTTGCCAGAGTGCCGCCCTTGACCGGTTCCATGACGATGACCGGCTTGTTGTGCTTGACACAGACCTCGTAGTTCTTCCGGGACTGGATTTTCTCGGAATCCCAGTCCAGATAATTGATCTGCAGCTGAACGAACTCCATCTCCGGATGGCGGGTCAGGATCTCATCGAGAAGCTCGGCATCGGCATGGAAGGAGAAACCCATGTGACGAATCAGTCCGGCCTTCTTCTTGTCCTGGATCCACTGGAAGACGTTGAGATCTTCGTATTTCTGGATGTTTTCACGCTCGATATCGTGGATCAGATAATAGTCGAAATAGCTGACGCCGGTCTTTCTCAGCTGTTCGTTAAAGACCTTGTCCCGCTCTTCCTTTGTATTGAAGAAGCCGGCGTGGAGCTTTGTGGTCAGAGTATAGCGGTCCCGCGGCACCCGGTCGACCAGGGCTTCCTTGATGGCGTTTTCGCTCTTGAAGCTGTGATACATCCAGGCGGTATCGAAGTAGGTGAAGCCTCTTTCGAGGAAAATGTCGACCATCTTTTTCATCTGCTCGATATCAATCGTTTTGTCGTCCTTTGGATCGAGGAGCGGAAGCCGCATCAGACCAAAGCCAAGTTTTTTCCCATGAAATATTTCTTCCATTATTTACTACCCTCTCATTGTCTGTACTTGCAATTTTCAGAAATACTTTTTTGGAAATCCGTGATCATAAAACAGCTTTTGCGATCACAAATCCATTCCGTATTTGACTGCCTTCAGTATAGCATAACAAATGAAATATATCTTTTCCCAGGCGCGTTCCAGTTGAAATCCTTTTGAAATGCCGCAATTATTTTGATCTGGTGATCCGGATTGTCAATTGATAGATGGCCTTCTGATCAGAGAAAGCCTTCTCTACATCATTGATATTGGCCATCTGGAAGGTAAGATCCGAATCTTCCGGCGGAAGTTCAAATTCAAAAGTCAGTAATTCCGGTGACGTGCCCTCCAGAATCTTTTCCTTTTTGATCTCTACAGAGTCTTTCTTATAGGAAGTCATACTTAAGGATTCCTCCGGATCTGCACTCCAGAAGTAAATGAGACTGATCCGGGGAAGAACGACTTTCAGACTGGTCTGATCTTTCTTAACTTTCAGATTCATGGTCTGCTGCTTCGGAGTATCTGCTATGGCCTGGTCTATATTTGTCAGAGAATACTCTTTGCCATTGATCAGGACAACACTTTTCTTGGGATAGCCATTGTCGTCAACCGGAAAGTCTGCTGCCCCACTTTCCTTCCCACTGCTGCTTCTCTTACTGCTTCCGGCCTGACTGCCTGCACTGCCGCAGGCCACGAGACTGATCAATAAAACAGTAACAAGAATTGATAATACAGTGCCTTTCCCCTTAGCCATACCTCGCCTCCCTTCCGAAATACCTTAAAAGAATCAGAAAATCAAAGTGCAAAGATGCACGATAAAGGCGCAGACCCAGGCAACGCCGCACTGGAAAAGCACAATCTGCAGGGCCCACCGCTTACCAAGCTCTCTCCGGATGGAGGCAATGGCTGCAACACAAGGTGTGTAGAGCAGGCAGAACACCAGGAAGGAGGCTGCAGTTGCAGGAGTCAGCACCTTCTGAAGGGCTGCTGTGCTTCCAAAAAGAATACCAAGGGTGGAGACAACGCTCTCCTTAGCCAGGAAGCCGGAAATCAGCGCGGTCACCATTCTCCAGTCGCCGAAGCCGAGCGGCTTGAAGATCGGAGCGATCAGTCCTGCAAATGCGGCCAGGATACTCTGGGAGGAATCGCTGACCATGGCAAAGGACAGAGAGAAGGTCTGAAGGAACCATATGACCAGAGAGGCAAGGAAAATGACGGTGAAGGCTCTCTGGATAAAGTCCCTGGCTTTCTCCCAGAGAAGCTGGCCGACATTCTTGGGTCGCGGCATCCGGTAGGTCGGGAGTTCCATGACGAAAGGAATGGCTTCGCCCTTGTAGTGGGTATTCTTTGAAATTACCGCAGTCAGCACGCCGACAAAGATTCCTGTGAAGTACAAAAGCAGCATAACCAGGGCGCCGCGTCCGGGGAAGAAGGCCGAGATAAAGAAGCTGTAGATCGGGAGCTTTGCCGAGCAGCTCATGAAGGGAATCATGATGACGGTCAGCTTCCGGTCTCTTTCCGAAGGCAGGGTCCGGCTGGACATAACGGCAGGTACCGAACAGCCGAAGCCGATCAGCATGGGAACAATGCTTCTGCCGGAAAGCCCTAACTTTCTTAAGATCTTATCCATAACGAAGGCAATCCGCGCCATATAGCCGGAGTCTTCGAGCAGGGACAAAAAGAAGAACAGGGTCACGATGATCGGCAGGAAGGAAAGCACGGATCCGACACCGTTAAAGACACCGTTGATTACAAGAGAAATGAGAACCTTGTTAACGCCTGCCGCCTTCATAGCCGTCTCTGCGCTATTGCTTAAGGCGGTGATTCCTTCATTCAAAAGATTCTGCAGGGTTCCGCCGATCACATTAAAGGTCAGCCAGAAGATCAGAGCCATGATCAGGACGAACATGGGAATGGCCGTATATTTTCCGGTCAGGACCTTATCGATCCGGCTGCTTCGGGTCTGTTCCTTACTCTTCTTCGGCTTGATGACAGAAGAAGCGACAACTTTTTCGATAAAGTTAAAGCGCATATCGGCGATAGCTGCGGAACGGTCGAGACCGCTCTCCTTCTCCATCTGTTTTACGATATGCTCTACAGTCTCCTGCTCGTTTTCATCCAGTTTCAGGGCATCAATAACGGACTTGTCGCCCTCGATCAGCTTGGTTGCTGCGAAACGGATGGGTATGCCGGACTCCTCCGAATGATCCTCGATCAGATGCATGACCGCATGGATAGACCGGTGGACGGCGCCGTTTTTCTCGTCCGGAGCGCAGAAATCCTGACGAAGGGGTTTCTCCTGATACTTGGCGACATGGATGGCATGGCTGACAAGCTCGTCGATGCCTTCGTTCTTGGCGGCGGAAATCGGGATCACCGGAACGCCCAGGAGCTGCTCCATCTTATTGATATTAACGGACCCGCCGTTGGCCTGGACCTCATCCATCATGTTCAGGGCAACGACCATCGGTATATTCAGAGTCAGAAGCTGAAGAGTCAGATAAAGGTTCCGCTCTATATTTGTCGCATCGACAATATTGATAATGCCCTTGGGCTTTTCGTCAAGAATGAACTGACGGGATACGACTTCCTCGCTGGTGTAGGGCGACATGGAATAGATGCCGGGAAGATCTGTGACCAATGTGTCCTTATGACCGCGGATGACGCCGTCTTTCCGGTCGACAGTGACGCCCGGGAAGTTTCCGACGTGCTGGTTGGAACCGGTCAGCTGGTTAAAAAGTGTGGTCTTTCCGGAGTTCTGGTTTCCGGCCAGGGCGAAGGTCAGTGTCGTTCCCTCGGGCAGTGGATGCTCGGTTTTCTTGTCATGGAAGAGGCCGCCCTCGCCAAGGCCGGGGTGGTCGATAAATTCAGTCCGCTTGAGCTCAGGAAGCGAGCTCAATCCGGCCAGGGACCGCGAGTCTTCCGATGGATCATAGATATCCCGGACCTCGATTTTTCCGGCGTCGTCCAGACGAAGGGTCAGTTCATAGCTCTGAACCTTCAGTTCGATCGGATCGCCCATGGGCGCATACTTGATCAGTTCGATTTTTACGCCGGGGATGACACCCATATCCAGAAAATGCTGTCTTAAAGCGCCCTCTCCGCCGACGGCTGCAACCGTGGCAGCCTGGCCGATTTTCATATCCCGAATGGTTAGCATTGATAATCCTTTCTATCATGTTGCCTATGTAAGCTTGCTTTCATTGAGATCCTTTCGAATGTGAAATGCCTGAATTTTCAAATACAGCATCATGAACCCGCTGAGACTCATTCATTCATAAGGTTTATTTCATCTATAAGGGATATTTAATCCATATAAGGATATTTTAATCCATATCGATATTTTAATCCATATGCGTAAAGTCTTTTCACTATATTTTTTTCCGGGAGGATTTCATACTTATGACACACACATCATTTCATATGGATTTTTCGTTGGATCTGAATCGAATCCGATTTGGTTCTGAACTGGATCTGATACGAATCCGAATTGGATCTGAGACGAATCTGTATTGATCTGAGCTGAGTCTGAGTTGAATCCGGGTTACTTATACAAATTGCATGAAGAACGCTGAACTTTTCTGTCCCCAGGGCTGCTGTTCGTGTATAATTTTCCTGTAAGGTCAGTGACTCAGGTATCTCATAACAAATAATAACTTGTTTGGTTTCTATTAGATGATGTTGGTGATGACTTTTGACACTGTTATCTCAAACAATATTCTTGACATAATTTAACCGTAATAGTATAACTAGTACAGATAGAACAGAAATACAACACCTTTATAAAGGAGAGGGCTATGAAAAAGCATAAGAAACTCATCATCTCACTGATCGTTCTCTGCCTTGCAGCGGCAGCGCTTCTATGTGTCTTTTTCCTGAAGCATAGATCCGGTCATTCGGGATCTTCCGATTCGGACGTCATCGATGATTACGGATCGGATGATACGATTGCGGGGAAAACCCTCTATGCCGGCGTGATCGAGCCGGAGCAGTCCTACAATATCAATCTGGACTCCGACCGGACGGTCGAATCCATCGATGTCAAAACGGGCGATACGGTTACGGCCGGACAGAAGCTCTTCACCTATCAGAGCAAGGACTACTCTCTTCAGGTACAGCAGGATCAGCTGGAGATCCAGGGATATGCGGATACCATCAAGTCCTGTCAGGCTCAAATCACCGATCTCACCAAGCAGAAGGCAGCCGCTTCCGCTGATATGAAGCTCCAGTATGATTCGCAGATTCAGGATCTGACCTCTCAGATGAAGCAGGCAAAGCTGGATCAGCAGACCAAGCAGGCGGAGATCGACTCCTTAAATAAGAAGATCTCCTCTTCCACCGTCACCTCTCCGATCGACGGTATTGTATCGAAGGTCGCTACCGGATCCGCATCCTCCGACGGTTCCTTTATCACCATTCTGTCCGATACCACATTCCGGATCAAGGCCACAGTCGATGAATTGAATGTCGGTTCCTTAAAGGAAGGCATGGCGGCAAAAATCACAACCCGTGTCAATGACAAGGAATACACTGGAAAAATCACAAAAATCGATACCAAATCGACGGCCGACAATGGAAACACTGGTACGGATTCGTCCGACAGTGAGAATAGCAATACGCCGGCATCCAAATATTATTTCTATGTATCCATCGACAATCCGGACGGCCTGATCGTCGGCCAGCATGTCTTCGTAGAACCTGAAAGCGAAGATTCATCAGAAGAAACTGATGCGAATACTGAAGATACCGAAGGAACTGCAGCAGACGAAAATACAGACGGAACAGAGGTAGAACAATGATCGAACTCAGTCACATTGATAAAAGCTATCAGCTTGATACCAACCCGGTTCCGGTTCTCCATGACATTTCTCTCTCTGTCCAGGATGGCGAGTATCTTTCCATCATGGGTCCCTCCGGTTCCGGAAAATCCACTCTTATGAATATCATCGGCTGTCTGGACATGCCGACGGCCGGGACCTATCTTCTCGACGGCATGGATGTGGGGAAAATGAGCGAAAACAATCTGGCCGATATCCGGGCCAGAAAGATTGGCTTCGTCTTTCAGAATTTTGAGCTCCTTCCCAAGGAGTCAGCCTTAAGCAACGTCGCCCTTCCCCTGATGTATGCGAAGGTCCCCCGAAAGGAACGGCGGAGTATCGCTGAGACTGCCCTGGAGCGGGTCGGTCTGAAGGATCAGGTAAATCATCTCCCCAACCAGCTCTCGGGTGGCCAGAAACAGCGGGTTGCCATTGCCCGCGCCATTATTAATAAGCCATCGATCATCCTGGCCGATGAACCGACCGGAGCCCTGGACCAGAAGTCCGGCGCCGAGATCATGGATCTCTTCTCGGAGCTGAACGAAAGCGGGATCACCATCATCATGATCACCCATGACGCCAACATCGCAAGGCATGCCCAGAGAACCATTCACATCATCGATGGAAGAATTATCCAGGCAGAGGAGGTGGAAAATGAAGACCCTTCGAAAGCATAAAAAACTCTTTATCTTTCTCTGCATCGTCGCTGTATTAATCATTTTTCTCATTGTAAAAATGGTTTCGATCCAGAGACAGCGTTCCTACGCCTATGTCCAGCCCTTTTCCGATCTCAAGATGTCCGGGGATGATTTCTCTGACACTCTGGACGGAACGGTAACCAATGAGAACGCCCAGTCCATCAGTCTGGATCCGGAGAAAACGGTCGGACAGGTCTATGTCAAGGCTGGCGATACAGTAAAGAAAGGCGACAGCCTCTTCTCCTACAATTCAGACGATCTGACCAGCCAGCTCAATGCCCAGAATGAGGTCATCTCCTCTTCCACGGCCCAGCTGGACATCCAGAACAAGCTTCTCGCTTATTACAAGGGTCTGAAGCCGATCAAAGAGGATGCGAATACAGATACCGATGATCAGGCTTCCGACGGCGATTCGGATTCCAGCGACAACAAGGATACGGAAGACAGCAGTTCAGATGATGGAGGTCAGGATTCCAACTCTGAGAACAGCAGCTCCAATCATTCTTCAGGCACGAATCAGAATGACAGCGAAACAGACGACAGACAGACAGACAGTACCGACACAGACAATTCCGGCTCTGCTGAAGATACTGGTTCTGATTCTTCGATGAGCAGCGTTTCTTCCCAGGCTCTTGGTTTAAGGGCCCTGCTCTCCGTTTCTTCTGCAGGAAGCAGAAATGTAAACCAATCCGGCAGTTCTTCCTCCGATTCCATCACATCAGTCGAATCCGAAGTCGTAAATCCAAATGGAGTTACCGAGGAAGAAAAGGCCGAGCTGATCAAGAGTACAACAGAGGACATCAATAATCTACAGCAGAGCATCAATTCCGCTAAAATCGACCTCCAGTCCCTTCAGCAGCAGATTGACGACTGCACGGTCAAGGCTCTGGTCGATGGAAAGATTGCATCCATAAATGATGCCGAGACTTCGGTTTCCTCCGGAACACCCTTTATCACAATCAGTTCCGAGACCGGAATTGCCGTCAAGGGCTATGTCGATGAATTTACCAAGAATAAAATCAAGGCCGGAGATCAGATCAAGGTTTCAAATTATATGAACAATACGGAAGCCAAGGCGACCATTACCTATATTTCTGACTTCCCGTCTTCGGACGAAAATACGCCTCAGTATTCCTCCGTCAATAATGTGTCCTATTATGAATTTGATGCCTATCTGAAGGACGGCAATGGCTTCAATCCCGATGACGGCGTATCCATTAGTCTGGTCAGTGATAAAAAGACATCTGCTCTGAGCCGGGGCTATGTGCGAAAGGATAAAAAGGGATCCTACTGCCTGGTCAGCCGGAAGGGCCGCCTGGAAAAAGTCTATGTGGAAACGCAGAAAACCATGGATCCCGGTACGATTCTGATTGTCTCCGGCCTGAAGAACAGCGATCTCATCGCTTTTCCGTATTCGAAGACCGGCTATGTCGGAAATAAGACCACCAGGAAGTCCCAGCGGTCCATTGTCGAGAGAATTCTTTATTAATGAAAGGAACTGCTTTATGATTGAAAATTTAAGAGAAGCTCTGAAGGGCATCTTTTCCCATAAAATGCGTTCTTTTCTGACCATGCTCGGAGTCATCATCGGAATCGCATCGATTCTAGCCATCGTTTCCATCGTTGAGGGGACGTCCAGAAAGCTGCAGAAAAGCCTGATCGGAGCCGGAAATAACGTAACCAATGTGACCCTGCAGAAATCAGAGGACGGAAACGACGAATCCTATGACAGCGATTCTCTGACCACAAGTCTGACACCGGTCTCCGCCTCTTCGCTGAAGGAAATCAAAAGCATATCCGGCGTAGAAGACGCTTCGGTCTATATTTCGACCCAGATGTATGACGGGATCAGCTATAAGGATACGGCCTTCAACAGCTCCTCGGTCAATGTCTACGGTGTCTCCAAGGATTATTTCCGGACCATCGAAAGCCGGCTGGACTACGGGCGGAACTTTACCAAGGAGGAATACGACTCTGCGGACAAGGTCTGCATCATCGATGACAAGGTCTGCACAGCCCTTTTTGACGGCAGCGACCCGACCGGCCAGGTTCTGGAAATCAAGGGCGAGCCCTTTACCATCGTCGGCGTAATCAGAAAGAATTCTGATGATCAGGAGCAGGATTTTGAGTCGGTGGATGACTATCAATCCAGCCTCTACTCCGACAATACCAGCATCTATCTCCCCATGAAGACATTCGCCATCCCGGTCAGCTTCGATGCGGCCGAGAGCGTTGCGATTCGGGTCAGCGACACCAAGCTCATGAAATCGGTCGGAAATCAGGCGGCCGACATTCTGAATATGAACAGCCTGCCTGACGGCTATGCCTACAAATCACAGACGACGAGCCAAGACGACAATTCGCTGAAGACCATTACAAGGGCGATTACCGCCATGCTGGTTTCCATCGCATCTCTCTCCCTTCTGGTCGGAGGCATCGGCGTCATGAACATCATGCTGGTTTCGGTGACCGAGCGGACGGCGGAAATCGGTCTGAAAAAAGCTCTGGGTGCCAAACGGCGGGACATTTTGGCCCAGTTTCTAACCGAATCTGCGGTCCTGACCGGTGTCGGCGGCCTGATCGGCCTTCTGATTGGAATCATTATCGCACGGGTGATTTCCATGCTTTTGCAGCTGGATTTTGTCGTACCTCTTCCCTGGATCCTGATCTCCCTTGGCTTCTCTCTTGCCATCGGTATCTTCTTCGGCGTGGCCCCGGCCAACAAGGCTTCCAAGCTGAACCCGATTGATGCGCTGAGGCGGGAATAACAAATGATTCAGGTGTCAGCTAACAAATTCCTTCTGGGTTCGGTCTATATTTCAATCCATCTATAATGATGTGGGTGTCATAAGTATGATAAGCCCAGAAAGGGAAAAATTTTGAGAACACTGAAATACGCCATTCTCGGCATGATCCATCAGAAACCGATGACCGGCTACGATCTCATGCAGGAATTCGAGTCCACCTTGAATGAATTCTGGTCGGCCAGCCACAGCCAGATCTATCCGGAACTGAAGAAGTTGACTGAGGAAGGCTGCATCACCTATACCGACCACGTCTCTGACAAGGGTCCCAACAGTAAAATCTATACCATCACGGAAAAAGGCACCGAGGACTTTCTTGCCTGGCTCATGAAGGATGAGGACATGATGAAGACACCCAAGGATTCTTTCCGGCTTAGGGTCTTCTTTTCTCAAAATATGGACCCTGAAGAAAGAAAAGACTTCTTTACCAGGCAATGTCTCCAACATAAAAAAAGGCTAGCGCATCTGAAGGAGAATCAGAAGAAATTTAACCATGTTCCCAAGGCCGATGAGGAGGATTTCGGTGATTATCTGGTACTCATGGGCGCCATTATGCGGGAAGAAAGCACGATTGCATGGATAGAGAAGTGCATGAAGATGCTGTAATAAGGCTTCCTCTAGACTCTTTACGATAGAATAAAATCGGGTAAAATATAGGTAACAAAAGATGCTGCTCTATTGAGTGAATGATTTTGGAGGGATCAGTTATGATGTATCCATATATGACATTCGGTGACGGAACAGAAGTCACGCATTCACCTGTCAAAGAAGATGGCACAGTAAAAGTCTATATAGAGACTCCAACAGATGACGGATTTAAAAATCTAACATGCACACTTCCAGATTATAATTGGGAAAACAACGGCTATGACAATAAGGAATTAGAGCACTGGAAAGAATACGTGCGTAATAATGCCCATATCATTTTGGAATTAGCGAAAGTCGGGGGCTTTGCCAATGCCACAGCTATTTAAAATCGGACGTTATATTGTATATTTTTGGTCTAATGAAGGATTGCCAGAAGAACCAGTTCATGTGCATGTGGCTGAAGGAAAACCATCTGCTTTCGCTACAAAATTCTGGATTACAAGAAGTGGAAAAACATTGCTGGCAAACAATAATTCTCATATTCGTGAAAAAGATCTGAGAATGATTCAAAGAATCATTGAAGCAAATAGCAAGAGCATTATTGAGAGCTGGGCTGAACATTTCGATACTAGTAATTACTACTGTTGAATCTAAAAAGATAAATTCTTCATAGTTCTAGCGGAGTTTGTTGTCAGCATGAAAGAATTTATCTAATCTATACAATCTATTTGTTCTATATGTTAAAGTCTCCCTTATTGGGAGGCTTTTTCTATGCCTTCTTGTACAGTTAATTTTAAAATTTTAAAACTTATACTATGTAAATATTGACATAGCGAATCTGCCATAGTATAGTCACAAGCATAAAAGCTTGTCTAATCATTAACAATCCAGAAATACAGCAGAAACCACTCCGCTATTTAACATCGTTCTCATAAAGAAAGGAATGCAAAGACGGTACTTCCTGGTTCATTGATTTCCTTCGTGATGATTTACATCTACCTTTAGAAGTCTGTAGCCTATTCCTATATGTGTCTGTATGTATTGAACCGAATTGTCATACTGTTCAAGCTTCTTTCTCAAGGTAGCCATAAATACTCTTAAGGAAGCCAGATTTCCTTCCCATGCACTGCCCCAGATATGCTGGGTGATATAAGTATGGGTAAGAACCTTTCCTGTATTTTTCGCAAGAAGACAGAGAAGCTTATATTCGATCGGAGTCAGTTTGAGCTCCTGATCACCTATACTGGCGCAACCTGCAGCATAATCTATCTTCAGATTGCCATTCCTGTAGATGGCTCCGGATCCGTTTTCACCATCAGAATGAAGAAGGGCAATCCTTCTCTGCATAACACGAAGTCTTGCCAGAAGTTCCTCTACAGAAAAAGGCTTCGTCAGGTAATCATCTGCTCCGGCGTCAAGAGCCTCAATCTTATCTGAGTCCTCTGACCTCGCACTGATTACAATAATCGGCATAACGGACCACTCTCTGACTTTCTTTATCACAGAGACTCCATCCATATCCGGGAGGCCGAGGTCAAGAAACATGACATCCGGATTATAGGTAGATGCCTGCATGATCGCCTCTTCACCATTTGAAGCTGTTATGTATCGATAATCATGCGTCTTTAACGTGGTCGCGATCAGATTCCTTATGGGAGGATCATCCTCAACGATTAATATCTGGAATTTGTTCATTCAGGTCAACTTCCTTCTTTTTAAGATAAAATGTAAAGATACATCCCGTAGGATGGTTGTCCTTTAGTTCGATTCTGCCGCCATGCGCTTCGATCACTGACTTACATAGGGCAAGTCCCAGGCCCAGACTTCTGCTGCTGTCAGCGACAGTATTTTTCCCTGTATAAAACATGTCAAAGGCATGTGCCTTGGTCTGATCATCCATACCAGGCCCGTTATCGCTGATACTTACGAAGATATTTTTGTCCTTCTCCCCGTATTCGAGCACGATGTCAGACCCCTTATCGGTATATTTAATGGCATTGTTCACAATGTTTATGATCACCTGGATAATCAGCCGGGGATCCATTTCTGCAAACAACATGTCAGATCCGGCCTTGATTTTGATATTATGAAAGCGGCTGTTTCTGTCAATATGCTTCAAAGCTTCATCTATAATGTCACTCACGAGCTCACAGGAGGTATGGATTCTCATCTGACCATTTTCAATTCTGGTTATTGAAAGCAGATTTTCGACCAGATTGATCAGCCACTCCGAATCGTCATAAATATCGGAAAAAATCTGCTGCCGTGTCTCGTCATTCAGTTCTTTATAATGATAGTAAAGATTGCTGGCGTTACCTGAAATGGATGTAAGCGGAGTCCTTAGATCGTGAGATATCGATCTTAACAGATTTGCTCTCAGTTTCTCATTTTCTGCGAGAAGGGCGGCTTCCTCTTTCTGTCTTGCATTATTCAGATTTTCAAGTGCCAGGGCACATTCTCCCAGGATAGACAGAAGAATGCTGTTTTCAAAGGTCTTCAAAGAACTTTCCCCAATCCTTATTCCCATGATGCCATAGACACTTCCATTGATTCTTATGGCAAGATAAAGGCACTTGGCTTTGGGGAAAACTTTTGTAGTCGAACCTGCCTTCTTCTGATTTCTGAGTACCCATCGGATGACTTCTGCTTCAGAATCATCCATGTGGCTGATTTTACTGCCCTGCTTATCGTTCGTATAAAGGTAGCCGCCTAAAATTTGATCCTCTTTCACAGGAAATATGATCACATCTCTGCCCAGAAGGAGATTTACCTGACTGGCCGAGATCTTTAAGACTTCCTCTTCTGTTCTGCTCTGCTGCAGAAGCTGGTTTGTATCAAAGAGCACCTTGGTACGATATGCAGTTTTTGCAGATTCGCTTGCACTGTTTTTCAGCCTGTTAGCCAGAGATCCAGTCAGCAGCGATGCAGTAAGCATAATGAAAAAAGTAACATAATATCCTGGCTCATAAGCATGAAAGGTCAGTCTGGGTTCTGTAAAGAAGTAGTTAAAAAGAAGCACGCTTCCAAGAGAACTGATGACATTACACATATGGCTTTTCGTGTAAATCGCGTCTAGAAGAACGCCCAGTATATATACCGTTATGATATTTGCCTCTGTGAATCCGAGTCTGTAGAAAAGGATTCCCAGCAATGTCATTGCAGCCAGAAGTCCGGCCGTGACCAGCAGATCCTTCCACGAAGGCAGGATCTGCTCCACAAAACTGCTGCTACCGGCTTTCTTGATCTCTGCTCTGGAATCAGGAATGATGTAGATATCGATATCCGGAACAAGGGTGATCAGTTGTTCGATAAAGGGCTGCTTTCTACTGAATCTGGTCTTTTTTTCCCTGCTTCTCCCTACAACAATTTTGGTCACGCCGGAAATCCTTGCAAATTCAGCGATCTGAAAAGATAAATTGTCACCTATAAGAGTTGTAATGTCAGCGCCCTTATCTTCTGCATATTTAATATTGTCTCTCAGCCGCTTTTCATCCTCTTCCGCCAGCCTGTCTTTTTCCGATATCTGAACATACAGGGCTGTAAACTGGGCATTAAATGCATTAGCAAGTCCATATGCCTCATCGACAATCCTCTTGTTCGTCGGAGACGGGGAAATGCATACGAGCACATGCTCTCTCTTTTTAACCGAATCCACATTATCCTCCATAAAGCACGATTCTTTCGGTACAGGTTCGATTCCGGATCAGTCTCCATCCTGCTTTTCCATTTCATCTCATGATCACCGGACAGGCTTAGAGCATTTCATGTTTATGCCTATCAATTTCCTCAAGAAATCTGTCTACTTTTCTCATAAGAAAGTATCCTGCAACAAAATGAGGAATCACTGCTAACAATAATAGCATATCACGCATGGATAACCGCCTCAATTCTATACACGAAAACATTTCTGTATAAATTTCTGTTCTCCCAGAACCAGAAGTGTTTCTCCTTCTTTAAAAATAAGATCCGGTGAAATATTTAGATTCATCTCTTCATTTTCCTTTATCGCCAGGATATTGATTCCGTACTTCTTCCTGATATCCACTTCTCCCACACTCTTTCCGATCCACGAATCAGGCATTCTGACCTCAAGGATCGCATGGGATCCATCTAGCTCGATGTAATCCAGGATGTTATCGGACGTATATCGGATAGCTGTCCATTTAGCGATCTGTTTCTCCGGATTCACCACCTGATCCGCGCCGTTTCTGAGAAGAAACTTTTCCTGGACATCCCGGTTTGCTCTTGCAATAACAAGCTTTCCACCAAGTTCTTTCAAGAGTGAAGTGGTCTCCAGTGAACTTTGAAAATTATTTCCGATCGTAACTATGCATACGTCGAAATTATTGATTCCAAGGGACTTCAGAAAAGTCTCATTCGTACTGTCACCGATCATGGCATCGTTCACATAGGGAAGCGATTCATTTACTCTTTCTTCATTTTTATCTATGGCAAGTACCTGGTGACCCAGTTCATGTACTTTTTTTGCAAGCTTCAATCCAAAATTTCCCAATCCTATGATTAAAACCGATTTCAAAGTTTTCTCCTTTCTTTAACCGACTGTGATGTTTCCGACCGGATACTTCATCATATCTGTATCCTTCGGGGAAACGGCAGCATAGATAATTGTAAGACCGCCAACCCGCCCGAAAAACATCAGACAGATTAGTATCAAATGGGATAAGAGTCCGAGACCCGGCGTAATTCCAAGCGTCAGCCCCACAGTGCCAATTGCTGAGATCGTTTCAAAAAGGCATATCTCCATGGGAAGCTTTTCTACAAGACTTATGATCAATGCACTGCTGATCGAGAGAATAAAATACATAAAGAGAATGGTTGACGCATTCTTTACCACAAGGTCGTCTATCCGTCTGTTAAAGTATTTGGCATTTTTCTTCCTTCCAAAAACGGCTCCGGAATTTGCAAGAAGGACGGCCACGGTTGTAGTCTTCATGCCTCCGGCTGTCGATCCGGGGGATCCTCCAATCAGCATCAGGATCATGATCACTGCCCTTCCGGCCTCACTCATCTTTGTAAGATCGACCGTATTAAAACCGGCCGTTCTCGGAGTGACTGCCTGAAACAGTGAAGAACATATCCTTTCCATCATATTTTCCCCGGAGAAATCAATAAAAAAGAACGTTAAAAACGGAAGGATGATCAGGATTCCGGTTGTAACAAGTATGACCTTGGTCTGCATACTGTACTCTTGAAATCTAAGACCATGCTCCGCGATATCATACCAGGCAAGGAATCCTAAGCCGCCTATGATGATGAGAAGGGAAATAATAAGATTCAGATAGAGATTTCCTGAAAAGGCTGTCAGAGAACTGAACTTTCCCGTCTTTGATCCCATAAGATCAAAGCCTGCATTGCAGAATGCTGATACAGAATGAAAAACTGCCATCCATATTCCCTCCGCACCATATCTTGGTACGAAAACAGGCATAAGCAGAGCTGCTCCTGACATTTCAATACATACAGATGTCTTGACTATGAATTTGGTAAGCTTTACCATGCCTCCAATTTGTGGCGCTGAGATGGCATTCTGAATTGTCTGTCTCTGCATGAAGCTGATCTTTTTTCCTGCCAGCAAAGTAAGCACCGATGCGACGGTGATCACTCCCAGCCCTCCGATCTGAATGAGGGTGAGGATCACAGCCTGTCCGAAATATGACCAGTAGCTTGCCGTATCCTTTACTACAAGACCCGTCACACACACGGCTGAAGTTGCTGTAAAAAGTGAATCCCTGAAACTCGTAGCCGTACCTGTCTTAGAGGAGACCGGCAGCATGAGAACAAGTGATCCGAGTAATATCACTCCTGCGAATCCAATCAGGATGATCTGAAAGGAAGTTAGTTTCTTATCAAAAATCTTGATCGCATTCATAAATCATCTCTCCTTTATTTCGAGGATAGTATAATTTGATTTCTGATAAGAAGGCATTAAGCCCTATCTTCCTGTGTTAAGATTTTATAAAGATGCATGCGAAGCCAGATATACGAAGACGCACCAAAAAAGCAGGAATCCAGCTACTTAAGATGGATTCCTGCTTTTTTCGTTCATTTTTGTTTTGTTTTCTTATTTTGTGATGCAATCAAGAAGCCCCATACATCCTTCCTGAATCTGCAGTGCGCATTGATGAAACTGCCTGGTGTACCAGGGATCATCAATGATTTCTTCCGGCCGGTCTGAGAATTCCATCAGATAGTGAAGCTTATGGTCCGGATCACTCCCTAAAATTTTTCTCATATAATAGAGGTTTTCTTCATCCATTCCGATCAGGAGATCGTATTTGTCATAATCACTTCTCTGCAGTTGTCTGGCCCGGTGATTTCCAATCGGAATCTTCATCTCCTCCAATGCTTTACGCATAGGCGGATAGATGGGATTTCCGATTTCCTCGGTTGAAGTTGCGGCAGAGTCGATGAAAAATTCGTCCTCAAGCCCTCTTTTCCGAACCAGATCTTTCAGAATATACTCAGCGGATACGCTTCTACAGACATTGCCGTGGCATATGAAAAGCACAGATGTAATCATAGAAATACCTTTCTGAGATGTTGATTTTTCACTAAGTCTTTATCAGTCCACTCTCTGTTAATAGGATTTGAGCAAGGACTTTATAATCGAGATCTTGAATGCCATAAAGACCCTCATGGATTTTTAATAGAGGATCTATTTCCCCGCCAAAAGATCCACCATCCGCACCACTCTCGTGGCACAGATTTCCATCTGTCTTCTGCTGAGTTGGCCCTTTTTCAGAGCCTTCATGACATTCTCGTAGTCACTCTTGCCGCCCGGCATGAAGAGGTCTCCGCCGGCCTTGATCACTTCGTTTGACAGGGCGCCGCGATGGACAGATCTCTTGCTAGTCATGACGGAAAGAACCCAGTCTGTCATGACAATTCCCCGGAAGCCGAACTCAGAGCGGAGGATGTCTTCGATCAGGCCCTTATTTTCCGATGTATGGGTCCCGTTAAGCAGATTGTAGCTGGTCATCAGGGCATGGGGCTGGGCCTCTTTCACGCAGATTCCAAAGCCCTTCAGGTAGATCTCCCGCATGGCCCGTTCGCTGACCTGACTGTTGTTGCAGTAGCGGTTGGTCTCGGCATTGTTGGCGGCAAAATGCTTGATCGTGGTCCCGCAGCCCGGATGCTTCTGGACGCCTCGGGTAATTGCGGCGGCCATAATTCCGGATACAAGGGGATCCTCGGAATAGTATTCAAAATTCCGTCCGCAGAGAATACTTCTGTGAATGTTCAGTGCTGGCGCCAGCCAGAGATTGACGCCGATGGTCTCCATTTCTTCTCCGACCAGATCGCCGAAGCCTTCGGCCAGCTTAGGGTTGAAGCTCTGGGCAATGGCAGTTCCGATCGGAATCATGGTGGCCATGTGCTCCTTTATTACCGCGCCCTTTGGAACCTTCCTGGCCCCGGTGATCTTCTTTGCAATAAAGCGGGCCACCGGTCCGAGGACCTCAAACATGTTGTCCATCATGGTTTCCGAATCGCCGGCTCCGTGAGCGCCTGATGCATCCTCATAGTAGCGGTTGGCCACGCGGATGCCGGCCGGGCCGTCCGCCATGATCAGGGGCTGAATGCCCTTATCTTTCAAGACCGACGTGGTCTCGCCGGCCGCGCCTGCCAGATGGGTCGAGGCATTGCCGACGATAGTTAAGCCCTTGGCATTGGGGTCAAAGCCGCCGATTACCAGGTAGCCGAGCTCCTGATCAGAAAGAGCCTTGACCCGGTCATCAATCTCTTCATTTGGCTCATAATTGACGGTCCGCTCTTCGATCTCGTCCGCCCGAAGCTGGATCCTGGGAAGGGAATCCGGAAGCTCCTCACCCTTCTGCTCCAGCCTGCAGTCCTGGAAGTCCGGCTTGCCCAGGCAGTTTCTGGCCTTCAGGGTCACTGCGGTCCGGTCCAGATTGATCAGAGCTTCCACTTTAGTATCAGCGGAACTATTCCCAACACGAACGAGGTAATCGCCGGCTTCCAGAACATAAGAGGCCGTCTCCTCATCATAGGATGCAAAGTCGGACAGTCGGAAGGAGATTGAAAGCTCCTCTTCCTCGCCCGGCTCCAGCAGCCTTGTCTTGGCAAAGCCGGCCAGCTCCTGATAAGCCTTGTCGAGCTTTCCCTCCGGCTCAGAAATATAGACCTCAGCCACTTCTTTCCCGGCAAAGCGGCCGCTATTCTTCACGCGAAGGCGGACTGTGATCTCGTCTCCCTCTGCAGTCACGGTTTCGGTCTTCATTTCAAAGCTGGTATAGGACAGACCATAGCCGAAGGGGAAGAGGGCTTTCTTTCCCACCGTATCAAAGTAGCGGTAGCCGACATAGATTCCTTCCTTGTATCTGGTCTCATCCCAGTCGCCGAAGGTTCCGAGCTTACTGTAGTCCTCCCAGGCGGACCAGGTTGTTGTCAGTTTTCCGGAGGGATTCTGCTTTCCCAAAAGGATATCGGAAAGAACTCTGCCGCAGTCCGTTCCAAGCTGGGAGAGAAGGAGGATGTTCTTTACATCAGCAACCGGCGACAGGTCCACGACGCCGCCTACATTCAGGACCAGCATGAAGCGGTCGTAGAGCTTGTTCAGAGTCCGGATGTCCCGGACTTCGGAATGGTTCAATAATACATCTCCCTCGACGGGCTCCCGATCATTTCCTTCTCCGGAAATCCGGCTGACCACATAGATCGCTGTATCGCTCTTCTTTTCGATGGGAAGCTCATGGTCCGGCTCGTTCATGGCCTTTCCCATGGCATACATGACCGGATTTACGTGCTTTTCTTTGGCTTCCGTCTTGATCTGTTTAATGAAGTTCTTTTTTGCCTGAGCCCGAACGGTATCATAGGCATCCAGCCATTTCTTGGAAGTGATGGTAAAGCCGGCTCTTTCCATGCCCTGCTCGATCGTGTAGGTGACTCTGCTGTTCACCTCGCCGGAGCCGGTTCCGCCCTTTACGGTATAGCGCAGGCCTGCCCCGAAGGCATCGATGGAAGTGGCTTCCTTCAAGGGAAAGCTGCCGTCATACTTCAGAAGGACAGTACATTCACCTGCATTTTTCACTACCCGGTCTTGGTGGATTCTCTCATATTCTTCCATTCTCTGTCTCCATATCCATTCATACTGTAAAAGATTCTTCATACATCAATTACGAAGAAATTTCCAAATCTCGATATTCCATTCATGGTTTCGTACTGCAGAAATGATAGGTCCCGGCACCCAGTTCCTCTTCCTCTCTGCCCGGAAGAATTACCCTTGCACTGGTGTTGGAAGGAATGGTGATCGTATAGACGTATTCCTCATCTTCCTTCTTCTCCCAGCGGCAGGATACCGTTCCGTAGACGCTGTCATAGGAAAATCCGGCAAAGGTGAAGTGTCCGCCCGGATGCGGTGCGATCCGGAAATGATTTTCTCCGTCGACCCGGATGCCGCACATCTCCTCAAAAATCCACTGGCAGACGGCGCCCTTGGAATAGTGGTCAAGAGATGCGATTCCGCCGCCCTTTCCATTGTCCGTATCCGGACCGTTCCAGTCCTCCCAGATGGTCGTTGCACCGGCCTTCGGCATAGCGAGCCAGCCTGGCTTTTCTTCATTCTCCAGAAGCTTATAGGCATACTCAATGTCAATGTCTTCCAGGACATAGGGGATCAGAGGGGTGGAAAGGAAGCCCGTTCCGACCCGCCATCTGTAATGATCCATGGCCTCGATCAGCCGCTTCTTTGCGAACCTGGTCTGCTTTTCATTCAGCATATGGAAATACAGGGGTCTGACCAGCTTGGCCTGGCGGTCTGTATCCAGAGTGAATTTCGGATCCGAAACCAGCTCCTGGTAGACCCGTTTGCTGCCCTCGGCATATTCCCGGTAGAGGGGCAGATCCTCGGTCTTTCCAAGGGCCTTCGCGATCTCGACCATAAGGGACATGACATAGCTCATGTATGCTGTGGAGACCTCGGGCTGCGATTTCACAAAATCCTTAAAGCACATGGCATGGACATCGGTCGGCTCGGCCCATTCGCCGTAATGCTGGCCGATATTGTAGAGATATTTTTTATCCTCACCTTTTACATTGTTCTTCTCCGATGTCACGGGGTTGGTTTTCCCGGCCCGCTTCATCATGTAATGAGCATACTTTTTCATGGAATCATAGAATTTCTCAATGACCCCCATATCTCCGCTCATCTTCCAGAGCCGGTAGGGAATGATGACACCCGCATCGGCCCAGCCAGAGGAACCGTTCATGGATCTCATGTAAGCGTCGGTTCCGCCCTCCGGTGCGATCTGAGGGAAGCAGCCGTCTCTGGTCTGCCAGTCGCAGAGATCTCTCTCATATTTCTCGGCAAAGGGCGTGTAGTTGACCATGTAAGTGGCCGTTCCGACAAAAATCTGGGCATCGCCGCTCCATCCATGCCGTTCTCTCGTCGGGCAGTCGGTCGGAAGGTCTGCGGAATTATTCTTTAAAGACCAGAGGGTATTTAAGACAAACTTATTCAATAGCCGATTGGAGGAATCAAATCGAAATGTCGTCTCAAAATCGGAATAGACCGCAATAGCTGTCATATCATCGGCTTCGATCGGACAGTCCGCTTCTACCAGGACATACTGGAATCCGAAGATGGCAAATCTTGTCTTGTAATGATTCCTTCCATCCTTACAGATATAGTCGATCTGCTGAAGTGGCGTAATATAGTTCTTTTTCACACACTGAATATTGTGCTGGGTAAATTCCCCGTCGCCATCCAGCTTTTCACCGAAACGGAGGAAAATGTGCTGGCCTTTTCTGGCTTTGACATCAAATTCCACATATCCGGCTATATTCTGGCCGAAATCAAAGACCGTCTTTCCCGAAGGCGTTGTGATAACTCTGGAAACCGAGAGCCGTTCATGCTCCTTAACCGCGAAGTTATCGGAGGCAGTGGGCGTCACATTGTGGCTGGTCAGCTTGGCTGTCCACCATTTGGCCTTTTCCAGGTCTTCCCTTCTCGCATCATAGATTTCTCCGTCCTTATTGTCTGTGAAACGGATGGGGCCTTCATTTGTCCATTCGAAGGTCTCATCGGTGGAAATCACCTGGGTCTCGCCGTCTTCATAACTGATCTCGATCTGGGCAAGAAGCCTGGTTTCCGAGCCATAACAGTTCTTCATTCCCCAGGCGCCAACGGAGCCTCTGTACCAGCCATCTGCCAGCATAAACAGGACTTCATTCTTGCCGGGAAGAATCTGATCGGTGACATCGACGGTCTGATACTGGATCCTTTTTCTGTAATCCGTGATGCCGGGAGCCAGGCAGAAATCACCGATCTTCTGTCCGTTCAGATCTCCCTCATAGATACCGCAGGCCGTCATGTAGGCGCGGGCTCTGACAATCTTCTTTTTCTGGGCCCAGAAACGCTTGCGGAAACAGTCGACCGGATAACGTTTCTTCTTATTGACCTTGTAATTTCCGCTGATCCATTTTGCTCTCCAGTCACTGCTCTTCAGAAGTCCAAGCTCGAAGAAAGCCTCCCCGCTCCATTGGCCCTCTTTATCCTTTTCATCCCAGAGCTGAACCTTCCAGCAGACCTTATCTCTGCTTTTAAGCTCTTTTCCGCCCCAGGGGACCAGGTGCATCTGTGAGGATTCTATTTTACCGGAATCCCAGATGACTTCCCCGTCTTTTTGAGCCAGGATCCGATAGGCGGTCTGCTTCTCTCCATCCTGGCAGTTCCAGGAGAGTCTGGGTTTTCTGATGTCTATGCCGATGGGATCTGTTAAATACTCACATCTAAGTCTGACAGCCTTGATCATTTCAAATTTGTCCTTTCCCTTAGTCTTCTTCAGCAGCTTTACCATTCTTTCTCGCATTCAGATCGCTCATGATCTTCGGATAAATCTTCTCCAGATCATAGAATTTGAAGAGAATGGCCAGGATAATGAGAAGGATCAGGGGAACGTAGATCGAAAATGCGAAAATACCGACGTTTACAGCTGCTGGCTGCTTGGATGCTGCCGCACCGGAGATAAAGCCGCAGGCGCCTAAGATCCAGCCGATCAGGGAGCCGCCGATACCGGATCCGATCTTGGAACCGAAGGAGCTGGCTGAGTTACTCATACCGATCAGGCGTTTCCCGAATTTCCAATCATTATACTCTACGCAGTTATTGACCATGGCACCGATCAGGCACATGATGGGAATATTGGCAAAGGTTGCCATGCAGCCGCCGATCAGGCAGGAAACAAGGCTGTAAGGAGTGAATACTCTGTAAATGCAGCCGGCGATTCCGATGAGACAGCCGATGACGCAGGTCTTTGCCATGCCGAATTTCTTGGTCATGGGGCCGACCAGAGCGAAGCCCAGGAAGGACGGGATCAATCCGACGCCGCCGAGAAGAGCAACAATGTTATCATTTCCAAGAATATATTTGGCATAATAGGTACTTCCGGAGGTGGAAAGTCCGAAGGAAATGTTCATGAAGAGGCCTGCAAAAAGCATGATGACCCAGTACTTATTCTTGAAAAGAATGCCGATCTCCTGGAAGAAGGTCATCTTCCCTTCTTCTGCTTCTTCAGCCGTTTTCTCCTGGTCCGTTCTATTTTCCTTTGACGTTCTGTAGAGAATCACCATGCTGATTGCAGAGATCACTGCCAGAACAACTGCAACCTTAATCCATGCCGCCTGATCTCCGCCAAGAGCATTGGTGATCGGAATCAGAAGAATGGTAATAACCATACCAATGACGTAACCGAAGATGGCTCTGACGATTCCCATCTTGCCCCGCTCTTCCACGCTGTTGGTTCGAAGAGCCATCAGGGCGCCATAGGGAATGGCGATCGCTGTATAAACAATGGCGGATGCCAGCAGGTTAGAAATCAGCACATATCCGGTCTGAAAGCCGGCCGGAGCATTCTTCGGAACGATAAAGAGAAGAACAATGACAAATGCGACCGGCAGCGTCATGATCTTAAACCAAGGTCTGGCCTTTCCGCCTTTGAAATGAACGGAATCCATAACCTTTCCCATCATCAGATCCGTAAAGGCATCGATCACCTTGGCAATGATCAGCATGGTCGCAACGGATGCTGCCGCCAGGCCGACTTTCTCGGTATAGAAATAAGTCAGCTGACCGATCAGGCAGCTCATGGCGTTCAGCGGCACCTGGCCGATACCATCGCCAAAATAATCCCCGAATGTCATTGTTTTCTGGATTCCCATGGAATCCACGCCAAATTCCTTTGTCCTGCTCATAAAGCCCTCCTAATTCCTTTTTTGAACCAGCTTTCCGCCGGCAATCATCACCTCTGAACCGGTTCTCCTGCACGATGATTTCCATCTCTTTATTTCTGCAGTGATGATTTTCACCGGTTCCGATCTAATTGACAGTTTAACAGGAGAAACTGTATTATTATTGTAAATATATGACAATTCATTGTAATTATGTGATTGTAAAATTTAGACCGAACAAGTGAAAAGCGGGCCAGATTACAGGAATATATGAAAGCACCTGAACATACCGGAAATCTCAGGAATTACCAGACATCAGGAGAACCTATGAAAAAAGAAACCGACTTCCAGCAGACGCTGAGCTATATTTACAACAGCACCTTCGTGCCTATTCATTACTACAGAAATGACGAATTGATCCTGTCCTACCCTGTTCTCGATACGACCCGGGATCTGACCGATACGCAGAAACGTCTGCTTCGGCAGAATAAGAAGGATCTGGTCTATTTTTCAACCAAGGAGGCCCTCCACATAGGCTATATCCGGAATCATGCTGCCAATGAGGAGGTCATTCTGGGCCCGGTCACAAGCACCCCTCTGACCGATGAGGCCCTGGATTCTCTTATGCTGGAATATGGGATTTTTCTGGATCAGAAGCCGAAAATCAGGGAATATTTCCAGCAGATGCCCCTCTTTTCCCTGACCCAGTTTCTGAATATTATTGCACTTGTAAATAAGGAAATGACGGGCGAATTGATCGAAGTCTTCCACTCCTTTGATATCTTGGGTAAGGAAGAGGAAAAGCGGGTCGATGAAAAGAGCACCGGAGCTCTCTATGAGCGAAAGGAAGCCGAAGTCTTCCATGACACCTACTTTTTCGAGCAGGAGTACTACGGATGTGTGGAGCGCGGTGATCTGGCCAGACTGGAGCATCTGATCAAGAATGTTCCGGCCTTCAATGAGGGGCAGATCGGTTACGATTCGCTGCGTCAGGCCAAGAATATCTTTATCGCTTCCATTACCATGACGACAAGACACGCCATTACCGGAGGATTGGATATCGAGACTGCCTATGAGCTCTCCGATTCCTATATCCAGGAGGCGGAACGGATGACCGATGCCCAGGCAGTAAACCTTCTGAATGCGACAGCCATCACGGATTTCACCCGACGGGTAGCCGAGAACAAGATCCCCATGAACATGCAGGCCGACATCTACCGGGCCATGCAGTTCATCTCTAACCACGTCAATCAGAACATTACCGTTGAAGATGTGGCGGATTTCCTGGGGATTGACCGAAGCACCCTGTCCCGGAAATTCAAGCAGGAGCTCGGTTTTAATGTGAAAAGCTATATCATGCGCAGAAAATTGGAGGAGGCCAGAAGCCTCCTCCGTTATACCGATAAAACCATTAGTGAGATCAGTGAATACCTGTGTTTCTCAACACAGAGCTATTTTCAGAATGTCTTCAAAAAGAAGTACGGGCAGACGCCTAAGGAATACAGGCTATCTGAGATGAACAGGGTGTCTAAAACAGAATAGCTGCCGGCCTGGAAATGATCTGCAGAATCAATCCAGGGCAACTGAGAATCCGCCCTTGAATTTCTTACCCGGGTCCAGACTCATCTCGTAGTCACGTCTGGTCAGATCCTTATCGAAATCCTCCCGGTCAGCCCGGCCGTACCAGGGTTCAATGCAGATGAAGGGCGCATTCTTTCCGACCGGCGACCAGACACCGAAGAGCGGTGTGTCAAAGTCCACGGTCAGATAAGGCTTTCCATCCTTATCCGTCAGAGAAACTGAGTCTGCCTGACGGTCTTCGAAGATCAGGGCATCTCCGCTGAACAGTTCATTTGTCGGAGTAAGAAAGCCGTGTTCGGTCTCCAGGCGGTAGGGCTTCTCCTTCGAAACATTGTCGATCAGAGTAAACTGAAGCCTGTCCTTCTTCTGCTTTGTCAGAACAAACTCGCAGTCCCGGGCGAAGCCATGCTGGCCCATGGGATATTCCGTGTCTTGATATCTGTATTTCTTGTCCCTGGGCTTTCCGACAAAGGGGAAAAGAACCGGTGCATGCCGGTTCCAGAAATCCGGATCCGCATTCCACAGGTACTCCTGTCCATCCTTCTTCAGAGAAACCGTCTCAGCACCGTGGGTGTCGACTCGAAGCTCGATTGCGTCATTTTTCAATGTGTATTCCATAACATATATCCCTTTCTATTGTTTCTATTATTTCAAATAAGGATCACCAGCAGCCCCACTCCCATACTCACGGCCTCGGTGATTAGCGGAACCATGGCCGCATAGAAGGCCTTCATGGCCTCCATCCGGTAATAGAGGACGTAGAGAACCATGCTGATAAGAAAAGCGGCTGCAATCACTGCGAAGAGGATCCAGAATCTCGGATCCGACAGCCGCCCTGCCCCATTCAGGGAACTGATCACCGTAAGCTCCATCATGGCCCAGCCTGTAATTAAGAGGAGTTCCGTTGTCACCTGCCTGTGGAAAATATAGACCGTGATCAGAAGAAGGAGCACATAGGCTATGATTCCTCCGATGATGATCTGAAAGCCTGAGAGCTTCAAATGTCCGCTTTTCGGAAGTCCGTTGGCCCCCAGAAGGGAAAATGCAGTTCCCAGAATCCCGCAGACTGCTGTGATCAGAAGCAGAATTCCATTCAGACCGCCGGCCCGGTTGACCTCCACATTGGGCCGGTAGGAAATACTCCACCAGATCAGATAGAAAATACAGCAGACGATCAACAGAATCTGCCCTAGTATAATTCTTGTAAGAAAACCATTATCAGTCATTTTTCTATCACACTTTCCAACAGATTCTATCTTTCTAATGATTTTTTCTTTCTCTCACCATTCTACTGTTTTTGCCTAAAATTATCTTCGAATACATTCTTATCTCAGGTCTACATTTAGACAAATCATTCAGCCAGCTGCTCCAATCTCAACGGCTTTCCGCACCTGCTCGCTCCTGCTCGAACCTCAGTTCCACCTGCTTCAGCGAATGCAGGCACATAGGCAGAGCATAGAGAACACCGCTGATCCAGGCCGACTGGTCCGTCCAGGTAATGGCATCGAATCCGAAGAAGGAAACGAAGACCAGCGACACAAAGGTCCTGGCTGCCATCTCCATGACACCGGCAAACATGGCCCGGTTGGCAAAGCTCATGCCCTGCATGCTCATCCGAAGCACGTTCAGAGGGCTTAATACCCAGAAGAGATAGCCCATCCGCCTTAGATAGAGGGCCGCCGCGTCAAGCGCTGCCACCTGGCTCCGACTCAGGAAGAGGAGGCAGAGGGTCCGCCCCAGGAAAATCATGATGACGCCTGCGAGAAGGCCGTAAATCATGCCGATAATGGTACCCTGCCGGATGCCCTTCCGCATCCGTTCGATCTTCCGTGCCCCGTAATTCTGCGAGACAAACATGGAAACCGCCGTTGCCAGCGCATCGAAGGGACAGAGCACAAACTGCTTGATCTTGGCGCCCGCCGTGAAGGCGGAAACGTAGAGCGTACCCAGAGAATTGTTGGCACTCTGCATGATCATGGAGCCGATCGCAACAATGGACCACTGCAGACCCATGGGAATTCCCATGTTAATAAGAACCGCCGCATCGCGCTTAATAAAGTGACGGTCTTTCTTTGGAATCGAAAGAATCGGGAACTGGCTCCGGATAGCCATGAGGCAGAGGACTCCGGACAGAGCCTGGGACAGAACCGTTGCAATGGCCGCCCCGGCCACGCCCCAGTGGAAGGTCAGGATGAAGAGGAGATCCAGGAAAATATTGGTCACCGAAGCAATGGCCAGGAAAATGAAGGGCGTCCGGCTGTCGCCGATGGCCCGCATCATACCGCCCAGCCAGTTGTAGAGAATGGCAAAGGGAATCTCCAGAAAGATGACAAAGAGATACTGATAGGCCTGGTCGTAGATTTCCGCCGGAACCTGGAGAGCATGCAGGATCGGTCCGCAGAGCAGCTCCGTGATCACAGTAAGAACCAGGGCGAAGACTGCCGCCATGATCGATCCGACATACTCATAGCGATGCATGCCATCCGGATCCTTGGCACCGAAACGCTGGCCGATCGGCACATTGAAGCCCAGGCAGAGGCCCTGGCAGAAGCCAAGCACCAGAAACTGGACCGATGTCGAGGCCCCTACTGCCGCCAGAGACTTTGCTCCAAGCGTCTGTCCGACAATAGCCGTATCGACCATGTTATAGGTCTGCTGAAATATATTTCCCAATAATAAAGGCAGGGAAAACGAAAGGATCAGCTTCAGCGGCGATCCCTTCGTCATATCCTTTGAATGTTCCTGCTTCAATTTATTTTCCTCCCGAAAAACGATATTACCGAAAACCTTGGAGAAATGTTATTACTATGACATTTCTGAATTCATAATTTCCAGCAATCCTGGGATATCCTCTTTCAAGGTATAATACACAATATTCAAATCTATAAATTTTTGTGCCAGGTACCGTTAATAAGCAGGCAGGAAGGATCTTCCTGGTCTGGTCCGTACATGATCCAGGTTCCACTCTCATTCGGCATCAGTCACTGCACCTCCATTTTTGATGTTACCCTATGAGTTTTTCTGCAATGAATACAGCTGCAACTCCACATACAATACTTGCGATTACATAACAAAATGCGATGACCGTATGCCCATTATGAACCAGCTGATCTGTCTCCAGGGCGAAGGAGGAAAATGTAGTGAATCCGCCGCAAATACCTACTTTAATAAACGTAACAAGTTTGGGATTTACAGCATTTTTTGCAGCAAGCGCAGCAATAATGCCAATCAGAAACGACCCTATTACATTGATGAAAAAGGTTTTAACAGGAAAGCCGTTTTCAGGCTGCACAGGGATCATACCCATAAGATACCTGCCTAGCGCTCCGCAAGCCCCGCCCAAGGCAACTATGATACAATCAAGCATAATCTTTCTCCTTTGTGCAGCATTTGCATGTTTCGTTCGATCGTTATATGCAATATCTGCACATTATTTTATCAAAATACACAATTAAAAGGCCTAAGCCAGGCCATTAAAAGCCGTGGATTCCTATTTTCTCATACATCTCATCCAGATGCTGTGATACCTCTGTATCAGAAAGTCCGCGGGCATCCAGAAGCGCCCGGGTCTTTCTGCTTCTTATCATTTTGGTCTATCTTTTCCTGATTGGCATGAGTCCGGTCCTCTTCCGTCGGATCGAAGGGAAGAACGATGAGCTGATAGACGTGGTCATTCAAGCCGCGAAGCAGATCTTCCGGAAGCTTCATTTCTGTTGAAATCGCCTATCGGGAAAGGCGCGGGACAGTTTGCCGACAAGATCCGGAAGCTGAATGGCTGCTGCAGAGCCGATGCTGATGGTTCGGGTGATCGTCGGCTGGGAAATATTGTACTTTTCCGCCACTTCGGTCAGCGTTCTGTATTCACTAAAGGCCGCAACGTAATGCATCTCCTAAAAGTCAGCATCGTTTTCCCTCCTGCTACCCCAAGGCACTATTCAAATTGATTATAGTATGTCCTTAGTATACCGCAGTTTTCAATTTAGCCGCCTCTTTATTCGTATTTTTTCTCCAGTTGGAAAGCACCAGGTCTGAAAGGCTTACGTTCTCATTCCGATAACGGGCCTTTGGGTTCGGCTCTGTAAAGCCAAGAACCGGATTCAAGCGGATCGCCATTTCCGGGCAGGCATGGACACAGGCCATGCAGGCCTGGCAATTTACTCCGCTTCTTACGTTTTCAAATTTTAGCTATAATCTTTACAAAATAGTATTCATATCATACAATCAGTTTAACTCGAGACAAACCGAGTCGGAGGCAACCGAGTAAAATGGAATTTATTGGAAGAACTGCAGAGCTTAAGCGTCTGAAAAAAGAACTGTCTTCAAATGAAATGCGTGTGACCCTAATCTACGGAAGACGCAGGGTTGGTAAGAGTGAGCTTGTTAAAGAAGCAATCAAAGGGTCCGATATCAAAAGCATTTACTATGAATGCAAGCAGGTAACTGAGGCCAGTAATGTACAGAGCATCTGTGATATCATTTCTGAATCCTTTAGACTGCCAAAGCTGGGTTATACATCGATTGAAGATCTCTTGAATTATGTCTTCACGCTCTCGAAAGACGACAATCTGGTCTTTGTCTTAGATGAATATCCATATCTGAGAGAAAATGTCAAAGGAATGGACAGTATCATTCAATCTCTGGTAGATAAGTATCGTGATACGTCAAAGTTAAAGCTCATAATACTCGGATCCTATGTGGATATAATGAAATCCCTGCTCGAACATTCCAATCCCTTATTTGGAAGAGTGGATCTGGTGATCAATCTGAAGCAGATGGATTATTATGAATCAGCGCAGTTCTACCCGGATATGTCCGACGAAGATAAGGTCCGGATCTATTCCATTTTTGGAGGCATACCGTATTTCAACAGACTGATTGATGACAGAAAAAGTGTGAAGGAAAATATTATAGACCTGATCGCATCACCGGGGGCACGTCTTGAGAACGAAGTCTCTATGTACTTAAATGCGGAGATTTCCAAAATTGTTAATGCGAATGAAGTATTTTACGCGCTTTCCAGAGGATTTTCCCGATACAGCGATATCCTTTCTCAGTCTCATGTTTCTAGTGGTCCAACCCTGGTGGATGTTCTTGATAAACTGATCCGAATGGAGGTCGTAGAAAAGACAGCACCCATCAATGATGAGGATAATAAAAGGAAATCCGGCTATTATATCTGCGATAACCTGTCTCTATTCTACTACCGATATATTTTCAAATACTCATCCCAGCTCCAGATCATGGATTCCGATGTTTTTTACGACAAATATATAGCGGATGATTTTGCAAAGAGTTATGTTCCTCATAAATTCGAGGAAATATGTAAACAGTATCTGATCCGGCAGAACAAGCTTGGAGAAATATCACCGGTCATCGAAAAAATCGGGAAATATTATTATGACGATCCTAAAACCCATACAAACGGAGAGTTTGATGTGGTCACACAGGATGAAAAGGGATATGTCTTTTATGAGGCCAAATTCAGAAAGAAGAAAATCTCCAAAGAAATAATAAATGAAGAAATCCATCAGGTACAGAGAACAGGATTAAACTGCTATCAATATGTCTTCTTTTCCAGGGCCGGATTCACGGAAGCAGAAACCGATACTGTTAAGCATATTGATTTAGCGCAGATATACAGATGAGAATTTCTAATACAGTAAATACACACGTTGGCGCCCGGCACCAACGACCTCTACTATACGGTGAAAGTGGAGATACGTTCTCCGCGACTGCCAGGAAATACGGAACCACTGTATCTGCGATTCAGAAGCAATGCAAACTCGCTGCTGCCTTTTATAATACGAGATTCTACATCCTCACGAGTAATGTTGCTAACAATGCTTGTATCAAATGGCTTCCCAAGCTGCCAGTCTGGGTCGACTTCTTTTACAGCACATAATAGAAGACACCGGCCCAAATCCGGGGCGGTGTCTTCGCTCTCATCCAATGCAGAAGAAAGAAGCTCAGCCCTCCAACTGCTTTACGAGACGGTCGTATTCCTTTTCATCGATCCTGTATTTTTTCCTCAGAAGCAGAGCCATGCCGCAGATCGTGACGATCGGAATCAGAGCCATACCAAGTCTCAGCACGAAGCGCTGGGAAGGGAGCACGGTGCACAGATACGTGTTGGCGCTGGAAAGCACCTCCTTCGAAGTAATCGTGCCCTGATCTGCTTCAATCTCGAGCGCACTGATTTTCTGACTTGTCGCGTAGATACCGCTCAGGATCAGAACGAGGGTCGATAGGCCCTGATTGATTCCGCCGGCCAGTTTGACGCTGAAGGAACGCACGGCACTGATGACGGAATCTTGTTCAGATGTTCCGGAAAAAAGCCGCATCACACCCGGCAGATACCGCAGCCAGTACGCACTGATCCGGTAAGAAATCCTGCCGGTTTCATTTGGTCGGGTCGGCAGACTCCTCCCGGTGATCCAACCGCCTGTCTGCCCCGCCGGCGATCTCATAGTAGGTCCCGGATGTATAGCGATAGATCAGATAATAGATCATGAAATACAGACCGGCACAGATCAGTGTTACCAGAATGGATGCCATTCTGTCCACGCTCGTAAATTCAGAGACAATGAGGTGAATCATCGGGAAAGCAAAGATCAGATGCAATAGAGCCATGAGAAGCGGACAGAAAAACAGGATCCGCATTTCCGACTGAATTCCCTTCTTGATCTGATGCTTTGTCATGCCGACCTTCTGCATGATCTCGTAACGGGACCGGTCCTCATAGCCTTCCATCACCTGTTTAAAGTACATGATGAGGGCCATGGCAATAATGAAAATCAATCCGAGCATGGCAGAGAGGAAGAAGAGACTTCCGATGCCGACGGTCGCCTTCTGAAGTTCTTCTCTGGCATTCCGCACGATCAATGCTTCTCCGTTCTCACCGGTCTTCAGGGCCAGAATCTGATACAGATCGCTGGTGAAGCTGATATTTTCCTTTTTGCTTAAACCGGTATCAAAGCTGTAGAACCAGTAGTACCGGATGGAGCTGCTTTCCTTTTCTTCGCCCGTCAGGCCTGTCTTTTCGAGGACATGTTCAAAATCCGGAACGATCAGATAGATCTTCGCCTGATTCCCGCCTTCGGAGGAAGGGTCTGCATTTAAGCCAGAGATCCCGTCGATATCAAAATCATCCGCAGTTCCTTTGATCTGAAAGGTCAGACCGGAGCCCAGTTTCAGACTCTTTCCTTTAAAACTGCTGGCCTTTTTATAAATCAGGGCCTCATCCTGAGAAAGCTTTACATTTTTCCCGGTATATGCCTCATAATCCTCCAACGGCAGAAGGTAGAGCGCGCACAGGGTCTTATGTTCGTTCTGCTTTGTCTTTTGATCCGATAACAGATCAAATTTTCCCTGATCCAGACTGCCTCCCATAGCTATGGCCCTGGTTTCGACTGCATTCTCAGGCTTTGTTTTATATTTCTTTAATAACCCTTTGGTTTTCTCTACCGCCTCTTTATTGAAGTTACTGTTCATGTCCGATGCTGAATTATAATATCCGGACACGACTTCGCTCCGATAATGATTATTCATAAATCTCCGAAGGCCGTAAAAGTACATGCCTGCGGCCGTGGAAATCAGGACCAGAACGATCGTGCTTAAGACACAGATGGAAGCGAGGCCTGCGCCGTTTCGGTTCATCCGGCAGGCCATGTTGGATAGAGATGCAAAGTGCTTCTCGGAATAGTAATAGGTCTTGTTCTTCTTTAAGCCCTGGAGAATCGTAACGGAACTTACGATAAAAATCAGATAGGTCGATACAATGACCAGAAGGACCGCCAGAAAAAAGCTGTTCAGTGAAGCATCGGAAAGCTTTGCGCTTCGTAAAGCAATGATATATGCGGCTGCCAGGAGGAGAATTCCGATCAGGCCGAGCAATGCTTTTGCCCTGGGCGGCTTCTCTCCGCCTTCCGATTCCCTGAGGATTTCCGCGGGATCGTTAAAATACACGTCCTTCACGGACAGGATCGAGATTACAAGCGATATGGCAAGGAAGGATCCTGCAACGAAGAGGACAGACTTCAGGCTGATCACAAATCCCCCGCTGTCCTTCATCCGCATGATTTTCAGTAAAATCAGTTCAAAAAATCTGGAAAAGAGGATGCCGAACAGAAGGCCTCCTACAAGCATTATGAGGCAGCTATAGGCATTCTCCAGAAAAATGACAAGAGACAGCTGCTTTTTCCCGAACCCCAGGACATTGTATAGCCCGAGTTCCTTTTTCCTGGTCTTCATGACAAAGGAATGGGAATAGATCAGAAAAATCACAGAAAAAGCGATAATGACATAGAATCCGAATTCCATGACTCCCGTCACGAATTTTCCGCCCTGCGCATTTTTCAGGATCTTCAGTCCCGACAGATAGATCAGGATGTAGGCAATGGCGGCCAGAGCTCCGCCCGTCAAAAGATAAGGCCGATAAAACCTGCGGTTACTCTTCAGGGAACGGCTGGCCAGGCGGGAATAAAGTCCTCTTTTCATCGGATCTCACCCCCTCTTAAGAGCATGGCAAGAGAAGCCTGAATCTTCTCATACATGCGGTTCTGGCTGTCTTCGCCCCGGTAGATCTGATGATAGACGATGCCGTCCTTGATGAAAAGCACTCGTCCGGCATGGCTGGCCGCATCGACCGAATGCGTCACCATCAGGATGGTCTGACCATTCTCATGAATCCGGTCAAAGAGTCCTAAGAGTTCGTTGGAAGATCTGGAATCCAGGGCTCCGGTCGGCTCGTCCGCCAGAAGGATCTTCGGATCCGTGATGATGGCTCTGGCCACTGCCGCTCTCTGTTTCTGTCCTCCGGAAACTTCATAGGGATACTTTTTCAGAAGATCGCTGATGCCAAGTTCGCCGGCGATCGGTCTTAATTTATCCTCCATATATTTCGGGTCTTTTCCGGAAAGAACCAGAGGGAGATAGATATTTTCCTCGAGGCTAAAAGTATCCAGAAGATTAAATTCCTGAAATACAAAGCCCAGATTGTCGCGGCGGAAGGCTGCGCGGTCATCCTCTTTCACCGAAGAGAAATCCACGCCGTTCAGTTTTACAGACCCCGAGGTCGGCGTGTCCAGCGCCGCGATCATATTGAGAAGCGTGGACTTTCCCGAGCCGGACTCTCCCATGATCGCAACATATTCTCCCTCTTCTACGGAAAAAGTCACGTCTTTCAGCGCCTCTACCTGGCTTGCCTTGAACCTCGTCGTATATGTCTTCTTTAAAGAATTGACTTCCAGTATGCTCATTTTTTGTTCCTCCTTCAACTGCAGGGATATTGTAGCCTGTTAAAGAAGGTCATTCTATCGGATCTTCTTACGTCTGAAGACGGATTTCTTACATTTTCGTAAGAAGTTTTTATCTAAGGATTCAATCCAAGGAAATCCATCTGAAAAATGCCATCTGAGAAATGCCATCTAAGAAATTCAATCCCGGTAGAGGCTGGCGGAGAGATCCAGATAAACGCTGGTGCCCTTTCCCACTTCCGATTCGATCGACATCTTATGGCCCAATCGGTCCAGGATTGTCTTGCACAAATATAGACCAATTCCGCTTGCATTCTTATCCAGCCGTCCGTTCCTTCCCGTGTAGCTTTTCTCTGTCACCCGAGGAAGATCGGCCGGCGAAATGCCGATTCCACTGTCCCTGATCACAAGCGTCACCGGTTTTCTGACTTCGATCCTGATTTTTCCGCCCTCTTTCGTATATTTCAGCGCATTGGACAGAATCTGCTCGATGACGACCGCCAGCCATTTTTCATCTGTGACAGGCTCGGCGTCCGTGCCCTCGTACTCTAATGCGATTTTCTTTTCAATGAACTGACAGGCGTATTTCCTGACGGATTCCCGGATGATCGGATCCAGCGGCTGCTTTCTGAAGACATAATCACTGGATGCAGAGCCCAGTCTTGTAAAGGCCAGAACCATCTGAACGTATTGCTCTATATTTCGAAGCTCGACCGAGAGTTCCCTGGACTCTTTACTGTCCTGGTTCTGCAGAAGAAGGCTCATGCCGGCAATCGGGGACTTGATCTGATGCACCCACATGGTGTAATAGTCGATCATGTCATTATATTTTTCTGTCTCGGCATTCAATTCTTTTGTCGTCCTGTTTTCAAGATTTCGGAGAATGGCCTGATAATCTTCCTCCGGAAGAGTCCTGGCAGGAGGCAGATTCTCTCCGATATCCGCCGAAAGGTCTTTCAGAGCGGACAGACTCTCATGCTTCTCCTTTACCTTCAGGAATTTGACAAGAAGAAAGCAAAAGAAAATCAACGTGCAGAGGAGAAAGGGATAGAGAATCTTCCCGAAATTGGCGCCGGTGAAATAAGCATAAAGAAAAATAATCCCGGATAGTGCAAGATAGAGCAGAATCCAGGAAATCATGTCTTTTAAACAGCGGACAAACAATTGACAGGTCTTCACTTTACGATGTATCCCTCTCCGAATTTTGTTTCGATAAATCCTTCCAGTCCAGCCTGATCCAGCTTCTTTCGAAGACGGTTTATATTTACCGTCAGGGTATTCTCGTCGATAAAATTCTCCGTCTTCCAGATCTGTTCGATCAGTTTTTCCCGGCTGACCACGCGCTCCCTGTTTTCCATCAGAGTAAGCAGAATCCGGTACTCATTTTTGGTCAGCTCAATGGTGCGCCCTTTATAAATAAGCGACTGATCGCCGGTATTCAGAATGGCTCCTCTGTGCTCGATCACATGAACGCTGTCGGAGAAATCATAAGTTCTCCGGAGTATGGCATTAATCTTTGCCATAAGGATCTGGTCATCAAAAGGCTTGGCGATAAAGTCATCGGCTCCCATGTTCATGGCCATGACCATGTTCATATTATCGGACATGGCAGACAAAAAAAGGATCGGGACCTTCGACACTTTCCGGATCTCGCTGCACCAGTAGTAGCCGTTATAAAAAGGCAGAGAGATGTCCATAAGGACCAGATGGGGAGCATAGTCCAGGAATTCCTTTGTCACCTGAGACAGGTCTTTTGCGCTTTTTGCTTCCATTCCCCACTTTTTCACAAGTTCGGTAATCCCCGAAACGATACTCTTTTCATCTTCTACGATAAAGATTTTATACATGGTCTCTCTTGAATCTAAAGATTCTGATTCTCTGCCTTTGGAACCGGATTTCTTTTAAAGAATTATAACTCTTACCGGAGAATGATTCCAGATGACGGGAGTTTGACACTTTTCTCCCTTCCTTTCATTTTTCGATATCTACGGTCTCGTTCTCTTTTCCTATATGCTTCTGTACTGCCGTGAAAAAGATCGTCTTATGCACTAGCTGATCCGGCTTTCCGGAATTATAGGTGGTTTCATAACGGAATCTCGGCACCTGGTGAAAATATTTCACTGCAACAAAATCCGATACGGAAAAGACAGCAAAGAGTATCAGCACACATCCAACCATTGATAAAATTCGTATCATCCGCTTCACAATCAGCTTTCGAACGAGGAAATATAGACCAACCAGCAGAAAGATACTTCCTAATATGGAATAAATGCTTCCCCAGCTGCTTTCACTAGGGAAGATTGTAAGAGCTGAAACTATGATAAACAGGCCGAATAATGAGAGCAAAATTCCTGTTATCATTTGCTTTCCGTTCTTCACTTCATTTTTACTGTATGCAGCCATCGCTGCTGCCGTTTCTCTTGTTTCCTGATTCATATTCTCGCTTTTCCTTTCTCCATTAATAATCTCCGGTATGCTTACATCAAAGAAATCAGCGATCTCGACCAGCATGCCGATGTCCGGCATATTCGTGCCGGTCTCCCAACGAGAGATGGTCCTTCCTGATACATGAAGCTGTTCGGCCAGGCTTTCCTGTGTCAGATTTTTCTCTTTTCTCAGCTTCTTCAGAAAAGAACCGACTTTGACCTGATCCATCCTTGGCCTCCTTTCAGTGCCAGAATACAATCACAGGGCATAAGTGAACACGACACAAAGCGAGAAATGCCGTATTTCCTATACTGGACACCCTTGTCTAACCAATTTTCCAACATTAGTGCTAGGGGCCATTATGTATATCTTTCATCGTTTCAATGAAACTCTATCATAATAGGACTCTATTTTCTTACCGAAAAAGTGGATTTTATTTTATAAAAACAACCTGGCCTTCAGCAAATTGCTGAAAGCCAGGCATAATTACAGTCACAGCCGTACGATCTCGGTCAGATGTCCAGCTTCGGCGGCTCGTCCAGATGCTCCGAGACATATTTTCCGTCTTTTTTCCTCTGTTTTACGCACTCTGTCAGGAGATATTCGATCTGACCGTTCACAGACCGGAAATCATCTTCCGCCCAAGCAGCAATCGCATTATAAAGTTTCTCATTCAGCCGCAGCGGCACCTGCTTTTTCGCCATTACCTTGCCTCAATATATATCAGAAATTTCACAGACAGAAAAATAACTGCCCTCATGCCAGTTCCGGATATCAGTACAGGCTGCCTGAATTAACAACCGGCTGTGCATCACGGTTTCCGCAGAGTACAACCAGAAGATTTGAAACCATGGCTGCCTTACGCTCCTCATCAAGCTCGACGACTCCGTTCTCACTGAGTTTATCAAGAGCCATCTCCACCATTCCGACCGCGCCGTCAACGATCATCTTCCGGGCATCGATGACTGCAGATGCCTGCTGACGCTGCAGCATCACTGCGGCAATTTCCGGAGCATAGGCCAGATATGTGATTCTGGCTTCGGTAATTTCCAGTCCTGCATCCTCAACCTTGCTTTGAATCATCGCGCGAATTCGTTCAGCTACAACTGTCGTTGAGCCGCGCAGGCTGCCGTCATCAGCCTTTCCATCTCCCGTAGTATCGATATTGGGAGCTACGTCATAAGGATAAATTTTAACAATATCGCGTACAGCTGCATCCGCCTGCAGAGACAGATACTCCTTGTAATTATCTACATTGAATACAGCTTTTGCCGTATCCTTGACCCTCCAAATCACTGCCACAGAAATCTCAACCGGATTTCCCAGCACATCATTCACCTTCTGCTTTGCATTGCTCAGGGTCATTGCTTTCAGGGAAATCTTTTTGGAAACCGCATTCTCTGCTCTGGCAGCAGGCTGAGTAAAATATTTTTTGCTTTTATCTGTGTCATCCACATCTCCGCTCTGACCAAGATGAGTTTTGGCTGCCGGATTTACTGCCTGACAAAAAGGATTGACATAATAGAAGCCCTCTCCCTTCAGTGTACCAATATATTTTCCGAACAGGGTCAGAACCAAAGCTTCCTGCGGCTTAAGGATCTTCAGTCCGGCAAAAGGGATCCATCCGATACAGATCCAGATGGTACCCGGAAGGAAAAGGAGAAGTTCCGGTGCGTCCTCTCCGCCTCTGGCAATACCAGCTATCATAAGTACTACCGCTGCAGTGTATAGCGCAATCCATAAAACCAGAAACAGCATACCATTTTTCCGATTCGAAATAACCTTCTCTTTCATTTGAGACCTCTCCTTTCCGCCTTTCCTTTCATGGAATAAGCAGTATAGATATTTATTTGATATCATATTGATATCATAGTTAGAGCATCTCGTCAAGTATTTCATCCATAGGTTATCGCGGAAAATTATACCTATGAATTGACGACTGATAAGGACAAAAAATGAAGAGGGATTATAATGATTTTTTATTTTTCCGCAACCGGAAATAGTAAATATGCTGCAGAGTGTATTGCAGCCGATGGAGAACACCTGATCTCTATAACCGGTGTACGCATAACTATCAGCCTCCTTTCTTTTTCAGATATTCGATGTATTCCCTTCCCCATTCAGAAATTGCCTGAAGGACCGGTTTGAATTTCTCTCCTATGTCCGTCAGGGCATATTCTACTTTCTGAGGAACATCAGGATCTTCCGTTCTTTTGACGATTCCTTTACTTACCAGCGCTTTCAGCTGAACAGACAGGGTCGCGTGACTCATCTTCGGCATCAGGCGCTGAAGTTCATTAAATCTCACAGGCCCGTCTTCGAGATAGTAAAGAATCAAAACCGCCCACTTTCCAGAAATCAGTTCCTGTACTGTAGCATACGGGCACTTTCCGAAGCGGTCTTCCATTGTAGAAGAATCATCCGTATTTTCCAGATAAACTTTCTCAGACATCAAATTCCTCAATCAAATCCAGCATTCCGCGGATTTCCGCATGACCGTTCTCCAGATAAAAAAGCCCCATTTCCCAGCCATTCTTATCATAAAGATCCATAATCTGCGGCATAGCTTCGCGAACCTTCTCAAGAAGTGCATCATCCTTAACAATCTTAACGCTTCCATCATAACGAAGGAACTCGTTATCATGCAGAGCCAGAATCTCTACTTTCGGATTTGCCGTCAGTTGCTTGTAGACATTCTTAAAAGTTCCGCAGCCGAAATACAGTTTGTCTCCGTCCAGTAGATGAAATCCGAAGGGTCTTCCCTTAGGCTGATCTCCATCGGTTGTCAGAAAATCAAAAACCTTGGCTTCATCCAGAAACTGATTCACTTTTTCTACATTCGTCATAGCTATAAACCTCCTTATGGTTATTTTATTTACCTGGTTCAATAATACGACCGCAAATAGATACAGACAAGTACGATTTTTCATGATACCGGTATGTTTGAGCATACCCTGTTTTCATCTGGATTCTCCTCTCTTCTCCTGCTGTTCCTTGTAATACTTTACATAGGTCCTGTAATCTTCCTCATTCTGATCGGCATAATGGCTTGCAAATTCTGTCACTGCCTCCTCGAATTTCCGGCTTTTCCCAAGATATCCGGCTATGGCATGACGGTCGCCGGTTTTTGCGACACCGTTTTTCACAATGACATAGGGTGAAAGAACAGAATCTCCGGCCTCCTTGAACTGAAGAACCAGCGGATCATCCGCAGCAGTTCCCTCCAGAACCATAATATAAGAGCGCATACCAACGCTCCCAACTCCGACAACCTTCCGTGCGATATCAACCGGCCGGTACTGATCAATCAGCTTCCGTACTTCTCTCGGCAGAGAAAAACGGTATTCGGTCATAAGGATTTTCAGGAATTTTTCCAGTTTTTTCGGACTCTGCTTCTCCGGCAGATCCCGATAGGGAACAAGAATGGGAGGGATGCTTCGAATCACGCTTTTCCCATCCACGGTTTCCGTCCATTTATGAACGGCACGCCAGCTGTTCTTCGTTGCCGCATCCGCTGCAACCTTATTGATCATACGTTCCGTGGATCCGGAAATTTTGTCTGCATGGTCTGCCAGAAGCTGGTTTACATCCAGATGGCTGTACCAGACATCCATGGTTCCCCTGGAGGAGAATCGCGCCATGGCGTCATGATAGCTCTCCAACGCCCTGTAGACCGCATTCCGGCGTTTTTCTTCCAAAATCCCCGGTATCGTCCGCAGATTTCCACACTGGCGGCCAGCCGTTCCACATCCCATTCCCAGGGGCCGGGATAGGTTTCGTCAAAATCGTTGATATCAAAGACCAGACGGTGTTCTGCAGAGGAAAATACAGAAATATAGATTGAGAGGTGCCGAATATGAAACAAGAAGTAAAGATTAAGGACAATGTTGTTCTACTGCAGTAGTCAACAAATTTTGGACACGAAATTATGATTCCGGATCTTTGAGCAGATCAGGCAGCATGCGTTTCTCTGTACTGCTTCGGCGTCAGGTAATTGAGCGAGTATGCAAGCCTTTGTTCATTGAAAAAGACGATATATTCGTCGATTTCCTGTTCTACTGGTTTTTCACCAGTGACATGGAACTCCATAAAAAGCTCTGCTTTGATCCAACCATTGATGGATTCCATTGCAGCGTTGTCTGTAGGTGTCCCGGCACGCAACATCGAACGGCTCACATACATAGGCAGAAGATCGTTGAATGCCTTTGAGGCGTAGACCGATCCCTGATCGCTGTGAAGGATCATCTGATATTCCGGATAACTCGAGGATTACCTGGTCCCGCTTTTTCCTGGCATCCTCGCTTTTCTTGCAGTTGAACATTTCCTGCAATTCCGCTCGGAGCCCCGCCTGCATCTCCTTCGGTGCTTTATCAGCGATGTTCTTTGAAAAGTGAAACTGACTCTGCAGAATTTCGTCCTGATCCAGCGTAATATTGAGTTGAGCCATTGGTTCTCCTTTCGGTACTATGTTGAATGTCGTGATTCTCATTATACTTGAAGGCTGTGCCTTTGGCTCTTTTGAATTATTGAATTTACAGCACACGTATACTACACTGACGCTTGCAATGCGTTAGTTTCCTGCTGTACCATCAGTCCGTTTCAAAATCTGTTTTCTGAATGCAGACGGAGAGAGTCCCCGCTGCCGGTGAAACAGCCGGCTGAAGTACAGCGGATTATCATAGCCGACGATGCGTGCAATTTCAGATACGGGGTACTGCGTCGTCTCGAGGAGCATCTGTGCATTGGTCATGCGGGCGGACTGGATGTACTGCATCGGCGTCGTGCCTGTATATTTTCTGAAATTGCGGATGAACCAGCTGATGCTCATGCCGCGCGATCTCGCATAATCTTCCACGCTGATATTGCTGCTGTAGTGTTCGCCGAAGTACCGGACCGCGAGGTTCATCTCATGGTCGAGATACGGATCTGAACGGCGCCGCTCCTTTTTCAGTTCCCTGTGTACGGTAATGAGAAGTTCCCGCAGCAAAATTGTCAGCATTTCCTCATAGTTATCCTGGCACCGCTGCAGTTCCTCGATCATGCTCTTGAATAGAGAAGCATACACTAGAGAGGTTCCGACATAAAACACCCGCATATCGTCGGATATGCCGTACGCACGCAGGATATTTTTGACATTTCCTCCTGTAAAATGAACCCAGTAGACCTCTGTTTTGTCCGCGCCGTAATATTCGTACTTCTGAAACTCCTTCGGGCGATAGAGCACCATATTGCCAGCCGTGACGATCGTCTCATTTTCTGTATTTCCGAAATGAAAATATGCCTTCCCGGAGCTGATATAAATGATCTGGTAGTCGACGCGGCCGCGCGGACGGTAGGTCGGAAGCCTCGGGCGCGTCTTCAGGCGATAGGTGCCGCAGCTGCCGACAATCAGCGGGCGGCTCTTATCCTTGAAGTCAATGGCAGAATTGTGCAGATATCCTGAGTTCAGATACATACGCCGAACCTCCACTCCGCATGAAACTCCCCCTGTTTCCTTCTTCCGCAGATGTATACGTACCGACGTGCAGGCACTCCGCATCCCGCGCACGGAGGACGGAATTCATACATGGAAAATCGTATCATTTTATGCATATCCTGTCCAGTATCCTTTATGTACAAATTTTCTCTGAGACGATAGTATAAGAACCGTAAAAACAGGCCTGAAAGAAGTGCGTGGCACTTCTGTCAAGAGATAAAAAGTTCATATGAGGAAACGGATCATGGAAGAAAAAAGATACTTGAAATGGTACAACAAGGCTGGCTATGGTTGCGGTGACATCGCAGGAAATGTCGTGTATGCGCTTCTGGCGGCGTTTGTCATGATTTTCCTGACCGACACGGTCGGTCTGAATGCAGGAATCGTCGGCGTACTGATCGCGGTGTCCAAGGTGTTCGACGGAATTAGTGACATTTTCTTCGGTGCGATGATTGACAAGACAAAGAGCCGGATGGGGAAAGCAAGACCATGGATGTTCTATGGCTACTTCGGATGCGCGGTATGTCTCATCGCGATATTCAGCGTCCCGGCCAGCATGGGAAAACTGGCCCAATATATCTGGTTTTTTATCGCATATACACTGCTAAATGCAGGATTTTACACTGCAAACAACATCGCGTACTCAGCGCTCACTGCGCTTGTCACAAGAAACAATGAGGAGCGCGTTCAGATGGGCTCAATCCGGTTCATGTTCGCGTTCGGGACAAATATGCTGATTCAGGCCCTGACTGTCGGCTGGGTGGCAAAGCTTGGCGGAGGAGCCGCTGCCTGGCGGACCGTTGCTATCGTCTACGCAGGGATCGGCGTTATCGCCAACACGCTGTCTGTATTTTCCGTACATGAGCTCTCCGATGAAGAGCTGGCAGGCGGCACGGAAATAAAGCGCGAGGAAAACTATCGTCTTGCCGATGCATTTCGAATCCTTGTCCGCAACAAATATTTTCTTATGATCTGCGGCGTCTATCTCCTGATGCAGCTCTATACGGCGACGCTCGGCATGGGGATCTACTACATGAAATACGTTCTCGGAAATGAGAAGCTTTTCGGCACATTTTCGTGGGCGATCAATATCCCGATGATTGCGGGCCTTGTGCTTACGCCGGCTCTTGTGCAGAAATTTCATGGCATGTATCGCCTGAACCTCACGGGCTACACGATCGGCACAGCCGGGCGGCTGGGTGTCGTCATTGCGGGATATATCGGCAGTGTGCCGCTTATGCTCGTGTTCACGGCAGTCGCCGCGCTTGGCATGAGTCCGCTCCAAGGAGATATGAATGCGCTGATCGCGACAACCTCTGAGTACACGCGCCTCACAACGGGCAAAAGGGTCGACGGCACAATGTATTCCTGCACATCATTTGGAACGAAGGTCGGCAGCGGTCTTGGAACAGCCATCGCCGGCTGGATGCTGGCCGGAAGCGGCTATGTAAAGAACGCGGCTGTGCAGAGCGCATCCACAGTCCGTATGCTGCATGTCATGTATCTCTGGCTCCCGATGGTCTTTAATTTTCTGATTACGCTTGTGCTCGTCCACCTCAAAGTCGAGCAGGCAAATAAGAAGGCAGGACAGGTACCGGATTAATTTTCTCCAGCAGATAGGAGGAAAATGCCAGAGCGGCAGCCGAGCATCCCAGTTCAAAAATCAGGGATATCCATACTTCGCTTATTTTCAGCTCCAGACCGTTAGCGCCAAGGGTTACCCCTGCGTGTCCAAAGCCCGTAAACTTTGAATTGACTGGCCCTTTGTCTTCTGACATTGTCTGATACATATTTTCACTCCAGGCACTCCTTTTTCAATTCTAATATTCTTTCAGATTCTTATATTTTCTATATGGCAGTATCTCATGATTGTTAGTAAAATACCCTCCTCAGGCT
>JAQYBF010000026.1 GCA_029338875.1 Lachnospiraceae bacterium | reverse complement strand
ACCGATCTGTCCGCAGAGACCGCAGGTACCCATGCCGGAATCAATGGCCGGGCCGTTCATTTCCAGATGGAAGAGACAGGTTGCGATGGGGCCTGTGATGGCGGAAGTCAGGATCGGAGCAATCCAGATCCGGGGATTCTTAACGATGTTCGGCATCTGAAGCATGGAGGTTCCGATGCCCTGGGATACCAGGCCGCCCCATTTATTTTCTTTAAAGCTCATAACGGCAAAGCCGACCATCTGAGCGCAGCAGCCTGCAACGGCAGCGCCGCCGGCAAGACCGGTCAGGGAAAGCGCAGCGCAGATGGCAGCGGACGAAATCGGAAGAGTCAGAGCGATGCCGACGATGACGGAAACCAGGATTCCCATCCAGAAGGGCTGAAGCTCGGTTGCGACCATAATCAGATTTCCGAGGAGCATGGCCAGTTTTCCGAGAGGCGGAGCAATGAGCCAGGAAAGAAGGACGCCGACGCCGACGGTGACAAGGGGCGTGACAAGGATATCGACCTTGGTCTCCTTGGATACCATCTTTCCGATTTCCGCGGTGATGATGGCTACGAAGAGGACGGCCAGGGGACCGCCGGCGCCACCTAAGGCATTGGATGCAAAGCCAACGGCTACCAGGGAAAAGAGGACCAGGGGCGGGCACTGTAAGGCATAGCCGATGGCAACTGCCATAGCCGGGCCGCTCATGGCCATGGCCAGGCCGCCGACCGTATAGTCAGTGCCTGCAATGGTGGCAACCGTTCCTAATAAGAAGGGGATGTGAAAAAGAGTTCCGAGGGTATTGATGATGGTTCCGATGAGAAGGGAACAGAAGAGTCCCTGAGCCATGGCGCCCAGGGCATCGATTCCGTAGCGCTTCAGAGAAATTTCAATGTTCTTTCGCTTGAGAAAAGCCTTGAATCTGCTTTCTTCTATGTCCGTTGGTTTTCCTGCGTTCATAATACCTTTCCTCCCAGCGTGCCTTCCTTTCTATCGGAAAAGAGGGCCGCGTACAATCTGACGAAATCCTGCAGAATGCCGGTTCCGTCGAACACTTAAACGTTTGAATTATAGCAGATGTCTTTAGCACGGTAAAGTTGTAAGGCCGCCTGTACAGGTACAAGTACAAGACTCTGGAAGAATTTGTGGAATCCCATGTTTTTGCAATATTTTATCTGGTTTTCGTTGGTGAAATTTCATAGGAACTATGTTAAATTATTGTCAGGATGTGATTTTCTGCCGATGGCCCGGGGATATTCTTCTGGGGATTGGTCTAAATTTCATCCACTGTCAGTTAACACAAGAAAGGATAGGAATTATGCCCGAACAGTTTAAGACCGTGCGGTCCAAATATCAGGGGGAGGCCGAAAAAGACCCGGAGATCGCAAAGCTGGCCAGAAAAATTACGGACTGTGTTCCCCACAAGATCAAGGGAATCACAACGGAGGATTCCGAATACTGGGGACTGAAGGAAGTCGTTACCCATGAGATGGCGGTCGCAGCAAATAAGATGAAGCTTCGGAAGTTCTACACCTTTGAAGAACTTCAGAAAATGAACCCGCAGTACAATGAGAAGGACTTAAGGGATCTCCTCTATCAGATGAGCTATGTCGGCATACTCGAGTATGATTATTCCGACTGCTATGATCACAATGGCCCGATCGAGGGAAAGCCCCGGATTCAGCGCTGGAGAATTCCCTACTTCGTACCCGGCGTCGGAGAGCTTTTCAATTCCTCCAAGGACCGTGTAGACAAGAATCCTCCGGTGGCTTCGGCCTTTGAGCGGATGACCTTCGATCCCCTGGCCGGGATCACCCAGATGGTTCCTCCCGGAGGCGACGGCATCGGCATGCATGTCATTCCGGTCGAGAAGGCTCTGGATGTGAGCCAGGAGTCGGTGGATCTCGAGCATATTTCCTACTGGCTCAATAAGTATGACGGCCATATTTCCGCCGGCATCTGTTCCTGCCGCTACTCCCGGGCCACTCTGGGAGAAGGCTGCGCCGATGATTTCAACGACTGGTGCATCCAGGTCGGCGACATGGCCGACTATTCGGTCGAGACCAAGAGAGCCCACTATATTACCAAGGAAGAGGCCATCGAGATCTGTAAGAAGGCGGAGGACAACGGCTTCGTTCATCAGATTACCAATATCGACGGTGAGAACCATATTTTCGATATCTGTAACTGCGACGTGAAGATCTGCAACGCCCTCCGGACCAGCATGCTCTTCAATACGCCCAATCTGTCCAAGAGCGCCTATACGGCGAAGACCACGCCGGAAAACTGTGTGGCCTGCGGTCTCTGCGTGGAGGCCTGTCCTGCCGGCGCTGTCAAGCTCGGTCAGAAGCTCTGCAAAAAGGACGGCACCCTGCCCGAATATCCCAAGTCCATTCTGCCCGATGCCATTCACTGGGGCAGATATGCCTGGGATGAAAACTACCGTGATACGGCCCGGATGTACAACAGCTGGCAGACCGGTTCCTCTCCCTGTAAGGCAGCCTGTCCGGCTCATGTTCCGGTTCAGGGCTACCTGCAGAAGGCAAAGGAAGGAAAGTATGAAGAGGCACTGGCTCTGATTAAGACTATGAATCCCTTCCCGGCAGTCTGCGGAAGAGTCTGCAACAAGAGATGCGAGACCGCCTGTACCAGAGCAACCATTGATGAGGCTGTTTCCATCGACGCTGTGAAGAAATTCGTGGCAGACTATGATCTGGCACAGGATCAGCCTTATATTCCGAAGAAGGCTGTGGCATCTGTTACCGGTAAATTTGACCAGAAGATTGCCATCATCGGCGCCGGTCCCGCAGGTCTTTCCTGTGCCTACTATCTGGCCCTCATGGGTTATTCGCCGGTTGTCTTCGAAAAGCACGAGAAGGCCGGCGGCATGATGACCTATGGCATTCCTTCCTATAAGCTCGAAAAGGATGTCATTGCAAAGGAAATCGAAGTCATTGAGAAGCTTGGCGTCGAGATCCGCTGCGGAGTCGAGGTCGGTAAGGATATCACTCTGAAAGAGCTGAAGGATCAGGGCTTCAAGGCATTCTATATCGCCATCGGCTGCCAGGGCGGACGCCGTCCCGGTGTGGCAAATGACACGGCTGAAGGTACCGATATCGCCGTTCATTATCTGCAGAGTTCAATGGCCAATGGTCATCCGGCCATTGAAGGCGATGTCGTCGTTGTCGGCGGCGGAAATGTAGCTGTTGACTGCGCACGGAATGCCGTTAAGCGCGGCGCCAGCCATGTGACCATGGTTTCCCTGGAGCAGAGAGACGAGATGCCGGCAAGCAAGTCCGAAATTCAGGAGACTCTGGATGACAAAATCGAGATCCTGAACGGATGGGGCCCTAAGGAAGTCCTTGTCGATAAGGAAAAGAAGGTATCCGGCATTGTATTTAAGAAGTGCACCCGGACCATTGATCCGGAGACCAAGCGTTTCTCCCCTCTGTATGATGAGAGCGTGACACAGGAAGTCTCCTGTCAGCATATTGTCTTCGCCATCGGCCAGGCCATCGAATGGGGCGGACTCCTCGATGACCGGAAGGTAACCTTCCATCACGGAAATTATCCCAAGGCGGATGCTCTGACCTTCCAGACCGAGGATCCTGAGATCTTCGTCGGAGGCGATGTTCTGACAGGCCCTAAATTTGTCATCGATGCCATTGCGGAAGGCCATTATGCCGCAGATTCCCTGAACCGCTACGTCCAGTGGAATGCTTCCATGACGATCGGACGAGACCGTCACAATTATCTGGAACTTGATAAGGATGATCTTCGGATCGATTCCTATGATACAGCCGGCCGTCAGGAAGCCATTGATCATCCGGAGGGCGTCGATCCCTTCCGTGACAATCATGGAACGCTGACTGCAGAGCAGGTTGCCACAGAGACCAGCCGCTGTCTTGGCTGCGGCGCCTCGGTTGTCGATCCCAACAAGTGCATCGGCTGCGGAATCTGCACGACCCGCTGCCAGTTTGACGCCATCCATCTCTACAGAGATCATCCGGAGAACACAGACATGCGTTTCGCAGAGGATAAGATCAAGGGTCTGGCGCCTTATGCAATTAAGAGAGCCTTCCGGATCCTGAAGAATTCCGGCTCTGAAGAAGCGAAGATCATGCGGGAAAAGCGCAGAGAATTCAATAAGAATAAGGAATTCAACAAGGCCCATCCCGATATCGGAAATGCAGTTGTATTTTCCGAAGAAGAGAAGAAATAAGGTTCGCAGGCGAGCTGAATTCCGCAGCCATATTCCTTGGCGCAGAGGAGTCCAGCTACGTCACCGGACAGATCCTGGCCGTTGACGGCGGTTATACCTGCGTATAAGTTCTAAGACAAATTTTAGATGAAATAGAAAGATCCCGGGCCGTGGCTCGGGATCTTTTTTTGAAGACAGATTCAGAATTTTCATAGAGACTGTTTCTCAGGCAGCCGCTTTATACTTCTATGGATTCTTCATCAGTGCACAGCAATTTTTATAGCTTTTTGATTTTGCTCAGATTGGCACATCTCTGTGCTCAACGGAAGTGGAGAAGGCGATCAGGGTCTTCGTTTTTCCGAAATGCTGAAGTTCATTAATGAAATGATCCAGCTGCTCGGTGGTCTGGAAGACGGTTTCGATCAGCATGGAATAGTCGCCGGTCACGCAGTTGCATTCCACAACATTATCGATGCTCTGGATATAGGGATAGAATTCCTGCTTCTGATCGGGAGCGACTTCGAGGTTGATAAAGGCTTTGATATGATAGCCGAAGCGGCGGTAGTCGACCTCGGCATGGAAGCCGCGGATAATACCGGCCTTCTCGAGCTTGTCAATCCGGGCCGAGACTGCCGGAGAGGAAAGGAAGACCTGACTTGCGATTTCCTTTACCGGTGTTCGTGCATTTTTTAAGAGAATCCGGATGATCTTCCGGTCGATCGGATCCAGTTCTTTCTCATCCAGATCTGCCGGCTGTTCAGATTCCCAAAGCGGAGTCTGACCGGAAGGCAGGTCCTTTTCGATTTCGGAACTTTCAGCCGGCGCCTTCCTGCTTCTCTGTTTCGAACGGCCCGTTTTTTTCTGTCTGTCATCCCTCTCGGAATCGAGAGCTTTTCCCGGGATATTTTCACGATTGCTTGAATAATCCATGTTCTCTTTCCTTTCTAAATCCAAGTCTGCTGCTTTGAATGCAGAAGCTATTCATAAGGAAGACTAATCAGTCCCATTACCTGACGATTTGATAGTAATTAACAATTTAAATAAAAATCAACTTTCAATTAAATATTATAATATGAAACCATGAAAAATCAATAATTCTGTCAGCATTAACTTAATAATATTTACAAACGCCAAAAAGAGGGGTATTCTTCCAGCATAAACAAAGCAGGCCGATAAGAAATCCTGATAAATCGACGGAAGGCCATGTGTGATAGCGAGAAAGCGAGGACCTAATATGAGAACACGTTTGGAATCTGATTCAATCGGAACAAAAGCATTACCGGAAAGCGCCTACTATGGAGTCCAGTCTCTCAGAGCACATGAAAATTTCCAGATTACAGGACATGCAATGAATCCTACCTTCTTAAAGAACCTGGCTATGATCAAGAAAGCCGCAGCCATGACAAACAAGCAGGCCGGCGAGCTGGATGAGAAAAAAGCCGATGCGATCATCAAGGCCAGTGAGGAAGTCATGGAAGGCGGTCTTCGGGACGCCTTCGTTGTAGATGCCATTCAGGGCGGTGCAGGCACCAGCGCAAACATGAACATGAACGAAGTCATTGCAAACCGGGCCTGTGAAATCCTCGGAGCCAAGAAAGGTGATTATTCCACCGTTCATCCCAATGATCACGTCAACATGGCTCAGTCCACAAACGATGTGATTCCGACCGCCGGCAAGCTTACGGTTCTGGATCTTCTGAAGCCCCTGGAAAGCGAGCTGACCCGTCTCGAGGATGCCCTTTCCGACAAGGCCGAGGAATTCGATGATGTAATCAAGATGGGCCGGACCCAGCTTCAGGATGCGGTTCCCATGCGTCTGGGCCAGAGCTTCCATGCCTGGTCTGTGATGTTAAAGCGGGATCATAAGAGACTGCACACGATCAGCCGTGAGATGCTGACCGTAAACCTTGGAGGTACGGCAATCGGAACTGCCATCAACACTTCGGAAATGTATCTGAATTTCATCGTACCCTGTCTTGCATCTCTTTCCGGATATCCGCTTCGTCAGGCAGAGGACCTCTTCGATGCGACCGAGAACCTGGATGGCTTCGTTGCTGTTTCCGGTGCCTTAAAGACCTGTGTCCTGGACCTCTCCAAGATGTGCAATGACCTTCGTCTTCTTTCTTCCGGCCCCAAGACCGGACTTGCAGAGATTCACCTTCCGGCCAAGCAGAATGGTTCCTCGATTATGCCCGGAAAGGTAAACCCCGTTATTCCTGAGGTTGTAAACCAGGTTGCCTTCCTGGTTGCAGGTCATGACCTGACCATTTCCATGGCTGCCGAAGCCGGACAGATGGAGCTCAATGCCTTTGAGCCGGTGACCTTCTATAACATCTTTGAATCCATCGAGGCTATGACCGGCGCCATTAAGACTCTGACTGATAACTGTATCCTTGGTATTACCGCTAACCGCGAGCGCTGCCGGGATCTGATGGAAAGCAGTGCCGGTATTGCAACGGCTCTGTCCCCTTACATCGGCTACAAGAAGTCGGCTGAGATTGCCAAGCAGTCGGTTCGTGAGGACCGTTCGGTTCGTGAGATCGTATTGTCTGAGGGCATCATGACTGAGGAGGAGCTGAACCAGGTTCTGGATCCCTGGGCTCTGACCGGTATGAAGTCACAGGCTGAGGCTGTTCGGAAGGCAGTCTGAAGCTGTCAGCAGCCCCGAGGCCCATCCCGTCCTCAGGGTTGCTTCGCCGTGAGACTTCATCGAACGCTCTCCTGTCGAAAAGCGGCCCTGCGGAACTCGCTGCTTCGCAGCTCAAACAGTCCTCGGGCTGATCGCTTTTCTCGGTCGATCGTTCGGAAGTCACATCGGCTTGCAAATTCGTCCGGGATGGGCGCTCGGGGCTTGCTGAGATGCTTTCCGACTGCAAATTATTATGATAGGTATGAAGCCAGTCCTTAGATATGGGACTGGCTTTTTGGCATGACATATAAAGCTTTTCAGTGATATTCTCAGCTATCTATGCTATGATCGATTTGAGATTGATTTAATATCACGAAACAAATTTGGTTGAGCATATGGATGACTTGGAGGTAGTAAGAATATGATTAAGATATATGGATTGAAGACCTGCCCCTATTGCGATTATGTAAAGGCGCAGATTGTCGGAAGAGAAGATGAGTTTCAGTACATCGATATCGGAAGTCATGTGAAATATATGCATCAGTTTATCGACATGCGTGACCATCGGCCGGAATTTGACCACAGTAAGGAGATCGGGGATATCGGTATCCCGGCTTTTGTTCTTCCGGACGGAAGCATTACCCTGGATCCTGCAAAGGTCGGCCTGAAGGAGTATGATCCGAATACGCCGGCATGCTCGATTGATGATCATAAGAATGGAAAGGGCGGCTGCTGATTTACCTCTTATCATGAGAAATAGCAGAAGATCCTTTTTCCATCTGGAGATTGGATTCTGATCAGTTCTGTCTGAAAAAAAGCGGATTTCTTCGAACATGAAGAAATCCGCTTTTTTTTATAAAGAGTTAAATCTTACAGTCCCAGGTCTCCATAGAAGGATTCCAAAAGCTCTGCGGACTTCTTTAAGGCCTTTTCTTCTTCGGGATCCAGACGAATCTCTACGATTTCCTTGGCTCCGGTACGGTCGATGATGGTGGGAACGGACAGCCATGCGGACTTGATTCCGTACTGACCTTCCAGGCCGACGGTGACGGGGTAGATATGGTTCTCATTGAAGAGAATGGACTTGCAGATGGCTGTCGTGGAGGCTGCAATGCCGTAGCAGGTGTTACCCTTCCGGTTGAAGATATCCCAGCCTGCCTGGATGGTCTTCTTCTGCAGGTCTTCTCTTGTGATGTCTTTGGTCCGGTCGGGGTTATCCGCCATGACATTTTCCACGGACTTTCCGCCGATCACGGCAGAATGCCAGGAGACGATCTCACTGTCGCCATGCTCGCCGCAGACGTAGGCGGATACGCTCTTGGAATCCAGGCCATACATTTCTGCCAGTTCGCAGCAGAGGCGGGCGGAATCCAGAGTGGTGCCGGAGCCGATGATCTGGTTCTTGGGAAGGCCGGACATCTTGTAGACCATATAGGTCATAATGTCAACGGGGTTGGAGACAACTACAAAGATGCCGTTGAAGCCATTTTCCATAACGGATCCGACAATGCTCTTAATGATCTTGATACTGGGTGCCAGCATGTCCAGACGGTTCTTGGAGTCCTTGGGCATGGGGGCGGATGCTGTGATAATGACGATATCGGCGTCCTTACAGTCGCTGTAGTCTCCCTCATGGACGTTGATATTTCGATTCATGAAATAGATGGAATGGGCCATATCCAGGGCCTCAGCGTAGGCCTTATCTTTATTGACATCGATCAGAACGACCTCTTCTGCAAGGCCCTGGTTGATGATGGTATAGGCGGTTGTGCTTCCGACATTGCCACAGCCGACGATAACGACTTTTGATTCTTTGAAACTCATGTTTTCCTCCCGCTGTATTGCTGTAGGTTTCTGATTTTTAAACTGGCAGGGCCTTGAAATAAGGCCAACTGACCAGCGCTCTTCATTATACTACCAAGTTGTGAGAATGGAACAAAAAATAGAGCAATGAAATCGAACATGAGTTATAATAACTTTGTTTACAAATTCAGCGATATAGAAGGAAGGATATCCATTCATGATTCAGGATATTGAACCAAGACAGCTCTACAATCAGTATTACGAGGGAAAGCCAGAGGAAGAGGATACCTGTTTCTTCTTTAAGGGAAATGAGATTCTCGCCTCCGCGGCAGAGGATGGCACCCTTCAGTATCCGCGCTTTTCTGATTTCCGGGAGGAGGACCGGAAGAAATTCCATTTTGTCTACCTCCTCCGGGTGGACAGGAGGAAGTGTTTCCTGGCGGTCGGACGAAATCTTCCGGAGGAGGAAGTCTTCACGATTCCGGAGGGTTTCTCTTATTATCCGATCTATATTTTCCGAAAGACGAAGCCGAAATATATGGCCTTCGCAGCAGTGACGGCCTGGCACTTGAATATGTGGTACCGGAACAACCAGTTTTGCGGCCGCTGCGGCAAACGTATGACGCCGGACCATAAGGAGCGCATGATGCACTGCAGCTGCGGAAATATGGTTTATCCGAGGATTTCTCCGGCGGTCATTGTGGGGATTACCAATGGAAATAAGCTTCTTCTTACAAAGTACGCTTATGGAGAATACAAGAATTATTCCATGGTGGCCGGCTTTACCGAGATCGGCGAGACCCTGGAACAGACGGTTGAGCGGGAAGTCATGGAAGAGGTCGGACTGAAGGTTAAGAACATCCGTTATTACAAGTCCCAGCCCTGGGGACTCTCGGGTTCTCTTCTGGCAGGCTTCTTCTGTGATCTGGACGGGGATGACCGTATCACCCTCCAGGAGGATGAGCTGAAGGAAGCGGAATGGGTCGAGGCCGGGGACATACCGCCCAAGGGCGACGGCATCAGCCTGGGCCAGGAAATGATACAGGTATTTCGTAAGGCGCATATGGGAAATGAGGAAGAATGATGAAAAAATTGTTTTTTGACAAGGACCGGCTGGGCGCCTTTATGGATGCCATTATAGCCATTATCATGACCATCCTGATTCTGGAACTGGCTCAGCCGGCCAAACCGACTCTGGCGGCATTCTTAGGACTCTGGAGGGCCTTTGTATCCTATGCCATCAGTTTCTTCTGGCTGGCCAGCATGTGGACGGCTCTTCATATGGCCTGGGACCGGATTGAACGGGTCTCCCAGAGGACGGTCTGGATCAGTCTTTTCCTTCTTTTCTGGGCTTCCTTCCAGCCCTATATGACTAAGCTTATGATCCGCTGGAATGCAGAGCGCGTGGTCCAGGGAGCCTACGGTCTTGTGATCATTATTACCACTCTGAATCTCTACTGGCTCTACGTCAGCCTGAACAAAGACAATGCGGGAACCGGAGCCTGCGGATACATTGCCATGGCGGAGAAGAACCTGCGGATCGACCTTGCAATCAAGATCATCGGTTTTGTTCTAGGCATGCTTTTCTATCCTCAGCTGGTCGAGATCGGCGTACTGATTGCCGCAGCCTATATGATCATCGGGCGGATTTCCCTGAAGAAGAAGGTGAAAAAGCATCATAAGGATATGAGTGTAAATGAACATTCCAGTCAAGATCCGGAATAATAATTCAGTGAGAGAAAGAGGAAGCAAATGCAGATTTCTACAAAGTTTACCATAGCCATTCATATTCTGGCTGCTGTGGAATACTTCGGTAAGACCGAGAAGGTTACCAGTGAATTCCTGTCTTCGAGTATCGGCAGCAATCCGGTCATCATCCGGAATATCATGTCGGATCTGAAGAATGCAGGCCTGATCGAGACCAAGCGGGGCCCCGGCGGAACCCGGATCACCCGGCCTCTGAATGAGATCACCTTCTATGACATCTATGAAGCTGTGGAAAAGAATAAGGAAGAGCTCTTTCATTTTCATGAGAAGACCAATCCCAACTGCCCGGTTGGAAGGAATATCCATTCGGCCCTGAACGACAAGCTTTTGGATATCCAGAAGGACTTCGAGGACAGCCTGAGGAAGCATACCCTCGATGAGGTCATTCAGGATCTCTATGAGGAAATCAGGAAGAATTGACATACTGTAAGAGGCAGGTCCGGGATGATCCGAATCTGCCTCTTGCATTAAGGTTCATATTTTTCAGGATTTTTTTCTGCTTTGTTGATAAGCTTCCATTTCCGATCTCTCTTCGAAGAAATGGTCTATCTTTCTTGAAAGAGGTTTACGCCGTCTTGATATCCTTTGCGTAAAATCTGTCGTACTTGAGTCCGGAAATGTCGCAGACCGGCTCCTCTCCGGCGACAAGCTGGGATACGACGGTGCCGACGCCCGGAGCAATTCCGAAGCCGTGGCCGGTGAAGCCGCAGGCCAGAATCAGGCCGGGTACCTCGCTTACAGTATCGATGATGGGAACGCCGTCCTTCATGTTGTCAGACCAGCCGGCCCATGCACGGACAATCTTCGCATCCTTCAGCATGGGGATGTAACGGATGATGCCCCGGCAGATACAGGGTACGGTATCAGAGTAGTTGACCGGGGTTCCGTTGTCCTTTTTATATAGCTCGAAACCGGTGGATCCACCGATAACGAAGGAGCCATGGTTGGTCTGGTGGCCGTAGAAGTCAGCCTCGGCGGTACCGAGCATCTGCTCGAACATCTTGGGCTCGGCCTCAGTGACCAGGCACTCGATCAGCTTGCTGACCATAGGAATGTCGATTCCGATGGTTCCGGCGATTGCACGGGATGCCATGCCGGCAGCCAGGACAATGTGGTCGCCCTCATAGGTATCGGTCTGGGTGATGACCTGTCTGGCCCTGCCGCGGATCTTTCGGATTTCCTTTACGTCTTCTCCGGTGATAAATGTAACCCCAAGCCGTCTTGCGGCCATATAGTAGGCAAGGGTTGCCTTCAGAGGGTTGGCGTGTCCATCGGTCGGGCACCAGCTGGCACCGATGACTTCATGGGAAAGGTAGGGGTTGATCTGTCTGACCTCATCGCCGTCGATCATGCGGACATCCAGTCCGCAGGCGGAAGCACTGTCGGCCAGCTTCTTTAAGGTCTTCAGATGGGCCTCGGTTTTACCGAGACGAAGGTTGCCCTTCTTATGGTATTCGACATCATAGCCGAGCTCCTCGGAAAGAGTGGGCCAGAGATGTTCGATTCCGTACATGGCCAGGGGAAGCTCTCTCGGATCACGGCCGGACTGACGGACACCGCCGCCGTTTCTGCTGGATCCGCCATTTCCGATGATGTCGGACTTCTCAAGAACGATTACCTTATATCCTTTTTTTGCCAGATAGTATGCACAGGAATTTCCTATGATTCCGGCTCCGATAATAATTACATCACTTGTCATCATAGATCCGTATCCTCCGTCTCATCCGCATATACATGCATCTCTGTGGGTCTCATAGGTGCTCTCGATGTGGCCGGTTCCAGAAGAGCCGGAGAACATTTCAGCTCCCGGGCTACAATTCCCTTGACCAGCTTTGCGCAGGTCTGGCCCTGGCAGAGGCCCATGCCGCATCTTAAATACCGCCGGATTTCGGCTATGGTCCACAGGCCTTCATGAACGGCCTTCCGGATCTCACCCTTGGTGACTTCCTCGCAGCGGCAGACGATCATGTCATCGTCAGGCATCGGAATGAATTCACCGATATCTCTCGATCTGTTACTTAATTCACTCATTGTATTTCCTCCTGACTGGTTTATTTTTATACGACTGCCTTGAAAAATCTGGCTTTCATTGCATATTCCTTGGGAACGGTGATGGTAAGAAGGGTCGTGGAGTCAAAAGCCTTGGAAGTACGAACCTTGGATACCTCGGCATCGCATACAGCCTGTCCGTCACGTCCCAGTGCCTTTCCCTTGGTGCCAACCTCAGGCAGAGGCTTGAATTCATAGGGAAGGGTAACGGTGGCCTTGCCGTCTCCGATATCCTCATCCACCAGGAAGATGGCCTGGCCGGGACAGGAGGCTACGCAGAGACCGCAGTTGATGCATTTCTTATCTGCCACAGAGATGGGAAGTGAAGTGATATTGTCGCCGATGGAAATGCAGCCCTGGGTACAGGCATCCTGACAGGGGTTGCAGGGAATGTTCTGTGTGCATTCAAGAACCGGATGAACGCCGACCTTGTGGATAACGCCGGGGAAACGCTCGATTTCATCATCGGAAACATAGCCCTTCTTTAAAAGGCTTTCGGAAAGCTCGATGCCCTCATCGGTTTCGGTGATCTTCTTGCCTCGGTTCTTGGGTGCAAACATACCCTGACGCAGGGAGTCGAGAGAAGCCTCAAGTTTCTTCAGCTCGGCTTCCTTTTCTTCCTTATCGATAAAGCCAAGGTATTCGGCTGCAACGATACCGGACATACGGCCTTCAATCATAGCGGAGGATGCCTCTTCAATACCGGAGACATCACCGGCGGAGTAGATACCGGGTACGGAGGTCTCTCCATATTCTCCGACGATGGGAACCTGGCCGCCTCTCTTGGGATTGTCTTCCATCTTGCATCCGGCCATCTTCAGAAGCTGGGACATAGGAGAAAGTCCGACGGCAACACAGACGGTATCGACGTCGAAATGCTTGTCGGTGCCCTCGATGAACCGGAAGTGATCATCCACTTCGCCAATGGTAACGCCGGTTACGTGGTCATCACCTTCGACCTTTTTAATAGTATGGGAGAGATAGAAGGGAACACCGGTACGGGCTACCTTTGCCGCATGGACGCCGTAGCCGCCGATCTTCGGAGCTGCATCGACCAGTGCTACGACATCGCACCCACACTGGATGAGCTGGAAAGAAACAACCAGGCCTACATTTCCGGTACCAAGCATGAGGATCCGCTCGCCGGGCTTGACGCCGTAGAGATTCATCAGGGTCTGGGCTGCGCCGGCTCCCATGACGCCCGGAAGGTTCCAGCCATCGAAGAGAACCATATTCTCGGCTGCGCCGGTGGCAATGATAATGGCGTCGCCCTTGAAATGATGGACTTCATCGCCCATGCGGACGACAACCTCACGGTCCTGATAGAGACCAATGACGGTGGCGTTCAGTTCAACTTTAACGCCGGCATCGCTGGCTTCCTTCAGGAGCTGCTCGCCGATATGGAAACCACGGATCTTGGCCTTGTGTTCCTTGGAACCGAAGAACTTGTGGATCTGCTTGAAGAGCTGGCCGCCGGGGCGGGCATTCTCATCGAATACGACTACGTTCATTCCGCGTTTTGCGGCTTCAATGGCGGCGGACAATCCGGAAGGACCGGCGCCGACGATAATCAGGTCAAATCTTTCTATTTTCATCTTTTTTCTCCTCCGGTCTTACTGCTGGTCAAAGGGCTTGTCGCTGACACCGTACTGGGTTTTGACGTCCATGCCTTCCTTTAAGGGAGTCATGCAGGTCCTGACATTGGGTTCTCCGTCGACGACCATGACGCAGTCGGTACATCTGCCGATCGCACAGAAGATTCCTCTGGGCTTGTGCTGCTTCATCGTATATCTGTGAACCATCACGCCGTTAGCCTTCAATGCTGCTGCAATCGGCTCTCCTTCATACCCTTTCATCTCTTTCCCGTCGTAGAGGAATGTAACGACTTTTTTGCCTTCATTCTGCTCACCGAGAATGGGATGCTCTGCAATCCTTCCTGCCATCTTCTACTCCTTTCCAAACAAAAAAGACGCCGCAGGTATTAATTGCGACGCCTTTGTCAGATGCATGTTTCATTGGATTTGTTAATCCGTATGCTAAAACGAATGGATATTCATTGATTGTATTTTTCGGAAGTTGGAAATCAGCTTTTGATTTCCCTGGCCGGATCGGTTTTCCGGATTCCGTCTCTGTTCATTCGAAGAGGAGCTTTGTCATCAGATCTTCAGTCCCAGGTCATGGGCATAGACCGCTCTCTCCTGATAGTTATCCCTGCTGATCAGCTTCTTGTACTGTCTGGGGGTCATGCCGAGATACTTGCGGAAATCCCGGATGCACTGGGCCTGGTCATAGTAGCCGAGGCTGGCTGCCCAGTCGGCGGTCTTCTCATCGAAGCCGTAATTGATGAACTCGATAGCCCGCTGGAGACGGAGAATATTGCAGAAGATTTTCGGAGAGAAGCCCATCTCCTCCTGGAAGACTTTCCGGATATAGCGGTCGCTGTAGCCGGTCTTCTCCGCTAGGTCGGAGATCCGGATCTGGCCGTCAGTCTCGTAGATCATGTCACAGACCGTTTCAAAGAGGGATTCCATGCCGAAGGGTTCCGGCTCGTCTTCTTTCAGTTTCGAATACTCCTTAATAAAGAAGCGAACCCGGTCCAGGAAGTCCTTCTGCTTTGACAGCCCGGTAAAATCGAAGCTTCTCGGATAATTATCTTCTAATGAGAAATGAAGACCGATCAGATCTTTCTGACGGATGGTGAGACCGGTCGGATGGGTGCCGGGCATAAAACGGACGCCGAAAAGGTCGGTCGAATCGGTAAAGAGGCCATCGATCGGCGAGAGAGGAGTACCGTTGACATAGGACTTCATGCCGTCCGGCGCGTAGGAAAAGATAAAGTCGATGGAACCGTTGGGGATCATGCGTAAGGGAACGCCCTTCTTTTTCTCAATCATATAGAAGTGAGAAATCCCGGACTTCCGGTAGGATTCCTGTATGAAGCTTTCGCTATTCAGAACGAAGAATGGCTGAGTGGATCTCAGCTTCTCTCTTTTCCAATTACGGTTTTCCATCGAATGACTCCGAATCATAGGAACTAAATTAAGGTATAAATTTCTTTCTCATTGTATTCTAATCGACAGTTCCGAAATTTACAATAATTTTACCCCTGTCAATGTGAAAATACTGTGCAAATGAAGAGGAAAGAGACAAAGACGTCCAGACCGCTGGCTTGAGATCAGCCGGTGTCCGGGCGTCTTTTTGTATTTCTTTTTAGCTTTCAGAAGTTCTTTTGAAAGTCGGAAAGACTTTCAGCAGATCTTGTTAAAAACAGGACAGGAGGAAAAAGAATATGAGTGAGTATCCGGCAGTTGACTTTCTATTTTTAAATGAAGAGGACATGGTAAAGGCTGGCGTTACTGACATGCACGGCTGCGTCGATGCCATGGAAGAGGTTTTAAAGCTTCTGGATCTGGGCGACTTCATGATGGGCGGCGAGAACCATTATTCTCACGGCACCAAGCTTGCCTTCCCTGAGGAATCTCCTTTCCCTGAAATGCCTTCCGGCAAGGGCGAGGACAGAAGATTCATGGCAATGCCTGCCTATATCGGCGGACCCTTTGACAATGCCGGTGTGAAATGGTACGGATCCAACATGGAGAACAAGAAGAAGGGCCTGCCCCGTTCCATCCTCATGTTTATCCTGACCGATAAGGACACCGGAGCTCCCAAGGCTTTCATGTCAGCCAATCTGATCAGTGCCTATCGTACCGGTGCAACAGCAGGTGCAGGTTTACGGCATCTGGCAAAGAAGGATTCCAAGATCGCCGGCATCTGCGGACCCGGCGTTATCGGAAGAACTACCTTTGAAGCGATCATGGATGCCTGCCCCGAGATCGAGCTTGTAAAGATCAAGGGCAGAAGTCAGAGAGGTATCGATGAGTTCACAGAATTCGCCAGGGAGAAATATCCGGATCTGAAGATCGAGAAGGTTGATACCCTGGAGGCCTGTGTCCGGGATTCCGATGTGGTCGGCTTCGCAGCTACCAGCGGACATGATCTGAGCAAGTATCCCAAAGTTGAGAAGGAATGGGTAAAGCCCGGCTGTACCATCGCCTGCCCCGGCGGCGTTGAATTTGACAAGGACTTCCTTGTAAAGGACTGCACCCTTGCTGTTGATGCTCTTGGTCTCTATAAAGCATGGGCCAGCGAGTTCCCTTATCCTACCTATGGTAATGTCACCATGGTCGGCACCAAGTTCATGGATATGGAGCATGAAGGCCTGATCACCGATGACGATATCAAGGATGTCGGAAAGATCATCAACGGTAAGCAGAAGGGCAGAGAAAGTGATGACGAGATCATCATTTATTCGGTCGGCGGAATGCCGGTCGAGGATGTCGCCTGGGCTACCGTATGCTACAAGAAAGCCCTGAAGGAGGGCATCGGAACTCCGCTTCATCTCTGGGACAAGCCTCTGATGGCCTAAGTCTGAGAGAAATATAGACCGGGATGAAGTTTCGGGTTCGATCGAAAGGTGGATCGGGATGAAGTTCAGACCGGCTGACAATTGAATTTTCCTAAAATAATAAATTCAGGCAAGGGAGCCGTCGAATGGAGATCATTCGGCGGCTTTTTCATTGAAACGCCCCAATGGTTTAAAAAGTGGGAGTTCGGAAAGGAGTACCGTATGAAACACATCGTAATCACCATCGGATGCGAATACGGCGCAGGCGGTCCGCAGATCGGCCAGATGCTTGCGAAAGCACTGGGCATTGAGTATTACGACAGAGATCTTGTGGACAAGGTCGTACAGCAGATCGGTGTAGAAAAGGACCTGGTAGAGAAGGCGGATGTGGAAAAAGGCGTCCATTATTCCTTCGATACTTCACTTGGTCCCCGTTACGCCAACCTGACCAACCGGGTTATCTCGGCCCAGTTTCAGGTTATCCATCAGTTCGCGGAGAAATCCTCCTGCGTCATTATCGGTCGAAGCAGCGACTATATCCTGAAGGACCGGGATGATGTTCTGAACGTCTTCATCTATGCACCTGAGGAAGTACGGGTGCAGGCGGTTATGGACATGGATAAGGTCAATAAGGCCAAGGCAGAGGAAATTGTTTCCTATAATGACGAACAGAATCACGCCAGACATAAATACATTACAGGAACCTACCGGGGCGACCGGAGAAACCGCCATATCATGATTGACAGCAGCCTCCTTGGATGGGAGAAGACCGCACAGTATCTTCTCATGCTGATCGAAATGCTTGAAGAGAAAGGAGTCTGACTATGAAAGAAAAAGATTCAAACTTCAACCGGGTCTTTAGTTCCTGGGATATTCTAGTCATTGCATTCGGCGCCATGATCGGCTGGGGCTGGGTCGTACAGTCCGGAGACTGGATTGAGAAGGCCGGTGTTATCGGTGCCATGCTCGGATTCCTTCTGGGCGGCGTTATGATTTTCTTCATCGGCCTGACCTACGCCGAGCTGACACCGGCCATGCCGGAGTGCGGCGGCGAGCATGTCTTCTCCATGAGAGCCATGGGCCCCTACGGTTCCTTCGTATGTACCTGGGCCATCATTTTAGGCTATGTCAGTGTCGTATGTTTCGAGGCCTGTGCCTTCCCGACCATCATTACTTATCTCTGGCCCGGCTTCCTGAAGGGCTACATGTATACGGTGGCAGGATTTGATATCTATGCTTCCTGGGTTGCAGTTGCCGTGATCTTTGCCTTCCTGATCACCATCATCAATTTGATGGGAGCAAAGACCGCCGCTATCTTACAGACCATTCTTACCGTTGCCATCGGTGCGGCAGGTATTGCACTGGTTGTCGCGTCTCTTTTCTCCGGGACTCCTTCCAATCTGGACGGACAGGTCTTCAACGGATCTTCTACCGGAAGTATTTTCAGCAATATCGTAAGAGTCGCCGCTGTCAGTCCTTTCTTCTTCATCGGATTTGATGTTATCCCCCAGGCTGCTGAGGAAATCAACGTTCCCTTAAAGAAGATCGGAAAGATCCTTCTTCTCTCCATTATCCTGGCGATCTCCTTCTATGCATTGGTTATCTTTGCAGTCGGCTATGTCATGGATTCCAAGTCCATTGTAAATTCCTATGCAACGACCGGTCTGGTTACAGCCGATGCCATGGCAAAGGCCTTCCACAGCGAGGCCATGTCCAAGGTCATCATTATCGCCGGTATGTGTGGTATCATCACGAGCTGGAACTCCTTCATGCTGGGCGGCAGCCGTGCCATCTATTCCATGGCTGAGTCCTACATGGTTCCCCGGGTCTTTAAGAAATTAAGCCCCAAGCATAAGACTCCGACCACAGCCATCTGGCTGATCGGCATTTTAAGTATGCTGGCTCCCTTCGCAGGACGGAAGATGCTGGTATGGGTTTCTGATGCAGGTAACTTCGGATGTGTCCTTGCCTACTTCATGGTCTCTCTTTCCTTCCTGATCTTAAGGGAAAAGGAACCCACCATGCCGAGACCCTACAAGGTTAAGTTCGGTAAGCTGGCAGGTACCCTGGCCGTTATCATGTCCGGCCTTATGCTTCTCCTCTATATCGTACCCGGATCCGGCGCAGCCCTGGCTCCTCAGGAATGGCTGATGGCAGGTCTCTGGTTTGTACTCGGTATCTTCTTTGTCATCGGATGCAAGGCTGTATATAAGGATAAGTTCGGTTATTATGCACCTCTCAATGCCATCATGGAAGGCAAGGAGGCTCCGGCAGAGGAAGAAACCGGAGAAACTGCCGGAGTTGTCTGGAATGTGGAGAAGGCTCTGGAAAAGGAAGAGGCTGCTTCGGACGAGATTCCCCTTATGGCGGAAAGCTTCAGCTATTTCCTTCCGGTCAACATCCATTTCGGAGCAGGAAAGGTCATGGAGGCCGGAAAGCTGGCCAGTGCCTATGGAAAGAAGGCCCTGATCGTCTGCGGAGGATCCAGTGCCAAGAAGTCCGGCCTTCTCGATAAGGTCAAGGGCCTGATGGAGAAGGAAGGCATGGTCTGCGAGATCTTCGATAAGGTCACACAGAATCCTCTGACTACGACTGCTCTGGAAGGAGCAAAGCTGGCCAGGTCGCTTGGAGTGGAAGTTATCCTGGCCGTCGGCGGCGGAAGTGTTATGGACTGTGCCAAGGCCATTGCCTTTATGGCGGAGAATGACGGAGATATCTCGGATTATATCTTCGGAAGAGCCGTCGGAAACAAGGCCCTGCCTCTGATCCTGATCCCGACCACCTGCGGTACCGGTTCGGAAGCAAACAGCTTTGCCGTTCTTACAGATCCGAAGACCGGCGACAAGAAGTCCCTTCGTACACCGGCCATTGTTGCCAAGGATTCGATTGTCGATCCGGATCTCATGAAGACTATGCCGAAGAGTGTTCTGACTTCGGTCGGCTTCGATGCCCTGTGTCACTGCATTGAAGCCTATACCGCAAGAAATGCCCAGCCTCTGACCGATGCCCTCTGCCTCTATGCAATTCCTCTGATCGCAGAAAACCTGGTTAAGCTCTACAGGGGAGAGGAAAGTGACGATGCCTGGGCCGCACTGACGCTCGGGTCTACATTTGGAGGCATGGTCATAAACACCGCCGGCGTCACCCTGGCCCATGGCATGGAGCATCCGGTCAGCGGAAAGACCGATGCCGTTCACGGAAAAGGCCTTGCGGCTCTGGCTCCGGTCGTTCTCGATTCCGAGTATTCCTACAACCGTGTCAAGTTTGGACGTCTGGCCCGTATTCTCGGCGGCTTTACCGCAGAGGACTGTTCCGGAAAGATCCGCTCCCTGCTTCACAAGCTGGATCTGGATGTAACGCTGAAGGATCTTGGAATCAAGGAGGAGGATATCCCCTGGCTGACCGAGAACTGCATGAAGGTTTCCGCAGGAAATCTTATCAATACGCCGGGATCCTATACCAAGGAAAAGATTGCAGAGCTCTATAAAGCTGCGCTGTAAGTACAAGAATTAAAATTAATGAAGTGAAATGGAAACCAAAGTGGCAGCTGGAATAGTTGCTGCAAAGGCCTTCCATTTCCTAAGAGAAAATAGAAGAGGGAAAAGAAAAAGAGAGCTATCGTCCGCCAGAAATGGCTTCAGATAGCTCTCTTTAGTTTTAGCTTTATAGGAATCCATGGCCGATTCGATGGCCAGTCCTGACAACTCAGGCCTCTGCCGAGAAGTGAGCTCCCGCCAGTACTTCCTGGACGTGCTTGTTCTGACTCTCAAAGGTCTTGGCCAGCATGGACTGCATGACCTTGGAATAGAGAGCCGGATCCTTTTCCTTGAGAAGAGCCAGTTCGGAACTGGACAGATCGTCTCCGCGGCTGACCTTGTCGCGGACGGAGTTCAGTTCGCTATCATCACTGGAATTTGTACTGTCGTCGTTGGAACTCTTCTTCTGCATGGCCTGAAGCTGACGGGCAGCTGTCTGAACAGCCGAAGCATTGTCGGCACTGCCTGTCTGACCCTTGGCAGCCTGACCATTGGAGGAATTATTTCCCTGTGAATTTCCGGAACGGACGCCGGTGGACTTGCCTTCCGGCATGGCAACTGCCTTGGCGGCCTGCTGGGTTGCAGGGGTAACAGCTGTCTGATCCTGGCCCTGTACCTGAGCCTGGGAATGGCTGGCATGAATGGCAGTAGCGTGCTCCTTTACAGCAGCCCACTTGCTCTGCATGTCACTGGACTCGATATAATTTCCACCTTCAATCGATGCAATAGATCCTACGTTAGACATATTTACCTCCCATAATAAAAATCAAGATGTAAAAATATGTAGTTTAATAAACAAGTCTGTTTAATCCCCTGTACATATTCTGAAATCAAAATCCATCTTTTCGGAATGCTTTCTGAAATATAGACCGATTTGACAGACAATTTATCTGTCGGAGATCTATATTTTTGAAAAAGCGGATTTGATTCTACTCCTGCCATTAGTATCGGCGATTAGACACCCGGATATAAATTTTATTTCCGGATTCTTCGAAAAATTTCCACCCCTCATAATACCCATATCAATTATTTAAGGAAGGCTCTGAAGGCAGGAAAGCACGTCCTCTGCGAGAAATCGATCACCCTGAATTCCGGGGAGCTGGAGGAAGCCATTGGTCTGGCAGAGGAAAACCATGTGATCCTGGCTGAAGCTATGACCCTTTATCATATGCCGATCTATCAGAAGCTGAATGACATCATAGCTTCCGGAAAACTGGGCGAGCTCAGGCTGATTCAAATGAATTTCGGAAGCTACAAGGAATACAACATGGCCAATCGCTTCTTCAATAAGAATCTGGCCGGAGGCGCCATGCTGGATATCGGCGTCTACGCTTTGTCCTTTGTCCGCTGGTTCATGAGCGAATGCCCGGATCAGATCCAGTCCCAGGTCCGCTATGCGCCGACCGGAGTGGATGAGCAGGATTCGATTCTTCTTATGAATTCGAAGGGCGAGATGGCCACGGTGATTCTGTCCTTTCACGCCAAGCAGCCCAAGAGGGGAACGATTTCCTTTGACAAAGGCTACGTCGAGATCTACGACTATCCCAGGGCCATGAAGGCTGTTATTACTTATACGGAAGACGGCCATCAGGAGGTCATTGAGTGCGGAGAAATGAAAAAAGCCCTCTCCTATGAGGTAAGCGACATGGAGAAGGCGGTTTCACTGATGGAAGATTCGAAGGAAAACGCTGCAGGCGGCTCAGGCAGTGGAGCTGCAGGTGGTTCCGGAAAGGAACAGGCCCTGTCACTGGATGCACCGGAAGTGGATGCTATCACCCATCTTTCCTACACCAGAGATGTCATGGGGATCATGACCAGATGCAGAAATGACTGGGGAATGAAATATCCTGAAGAAATGTGATTGATATAGAAAGGGACGCCGTTCAGGCGTCCTTTTTTGCATTTCCATATAAGAGAGGCTCTGCCAGATGGCGGTTGAAGAAAGAGATCAGAGGCCCCATGAAAAAGGCTGTGATGATGGTTCCAATCCCTATGGTTCCTCCGAGGAGGCCGCCGAGGATGACGCAGATCAAATCCGTTGTGATCCGGATAAATTTAAAGCTCCATCGGGGATGGCGTTCGGAAATCGTCAGAGCCACGGCATCGTAGGTGGAGACACCGAGATCTGCCGTAAAGTAGAGGGCGGACGCCATGCACATGATCACAATGCCTGCCAGAAGAGAGATCATGCGAAAAAGGAAATTGGGATCGGGGTCTATCTTTCTTAAGATGAACTCCATGAACTCGGCAAAGTAGCCGATCAGAAAGAGATTGATGATAGTGCCGAGGCCGATCTTTTTCCGGTTCCAGAAGAAAATAATGACAAGAAGGATGGCGTTTAAGATCGCATAATAGGTCCCGAAATCGAGAGGCAGAGCCCGTGTCAGGGCGTTCCAGGTCCCGTGGGCGAAGACCTGGAAGGGGTCAAGACCCATATGGGAATAGGAGAAAAGCCCGACCGAAAGTCCTGAGATCGAGACGCCGCATATGGTCATGATGATTCTTTTCGGAAATTCCCTCATTTCTTTCTTCCCCCTGCAATCATTAAAATCCTGATACAGTATGCCACAGGGGAGAAAGCTCTGGCAAGGTGATTTTCCCTTATTTCAAGGCTAATCTTTCATGGCTTGTCCTTCCGTGATTATGACCTGTCAAGGTCTTTATTTCTTCCAGATTTTCATAGTCAGGACCCGCTTCCTGTAGATCCTCTTCAGAAGGAAGACGGCGGCGATGCAGGCGACCGCTTCACCGATCGGGAAGGCCCACCACATGAGGAAATTTGCCTTGGGGAGACAGGTGAAAATGTAGGCCAGGGGCAGAGGAATCACCAGAAGCCGTAAGAAGGAGACCACGAGAGAGTTGTTTCCGGACATCAGGGCCTGGAAGACGCCCTGGGATGCGATATTGACGCCGGCAAAGATAAATCCGGTGGAGATGATCCGCATAGCCAGGACACAGAGCTCCTCGGTCTGGCTGGTCAGTCCGAAAACCTTTGCCAGAGGATGGGCGAAGAGCTGAAGAATCAGAAGTCCGATCACCATGACCACTGTTGTATCGATCAGGCCCCACTTGATTCCTTCCTTTACTCTCTTATAGGAGCCGCGGCCATAGTTATAGGCAATGAGCGGAGTGATCGAATCCCGAAGGCCGAAGCCTGCGAAATAGACAAACTGCTGGATCTTGTAGAAAATTCCATAGGCGCTGACGGCGCTGGCGGAAACACGGCCGAAGATTATATTGACACCGTAGGTCATGAAGCTCATCAGAGCCTGCATGATGATGGCGGAGACACCGACCGAATAGATGCCCCGGATCAGACTGAGATTGGGCTTCAGATAGGAGATACCGCTGGCAATCTCCTTATTCTTTGTGATCTGCAGGATGAAGGCGATGATCCAGGAAACAAACTGGCCGAGTACGGTGGCATAGGCAGCACCGGCTACACCCATGGCCGGCATGCCGAGAAGGCCGTAGATCATGATGGGGTCCATGACGATATTGGTCAGAGCGCCGCAGATCTGGGCAGTGGTGGAATACATGGTCTTTCCGGTCGACCTTCCGCTGGGCTTTGGTTTTCGTGATCAGCGTGATCCGTTCTGAGATTCACGTTTTCCTGTTTCATGTTTTCATTCGAAGACATCAGCTACTCCTTTTACTGCTTTTTTCCGGACAAAAAAAACCGCAGCACGTTGGGAATGAAACGTTTACCAACGTACTGCGGCTCTAAGTCCTGCATTTACATACAACATCTTGATTTTCGATAGAAACTATAGCACAATTTTTCGGAAAATTGCAAGGGAAGATCGGTCTTAGCTTTTTGCCTTCGCTTTTTTGCCGCAGACGGGGAAAATCATATGCGCGCTCCGATTCGGTTGTACTTTTTTTCCTGAAATCATAGAATAGAATCGAATTGAAAGAAATGGAGGACCGCTTATGTCTTGTACAACAATTCTGGTCGGAAGAAAGGCTTCTTTCGACGGTTCCACAATGATCGCCCGTAATGATGATTCCCCTTCCGGCGTCTATATGCCAAAGAAATTTGTCCTGGTCAAGCCCGAGGACCAGCCCATGGTTTATAAGTCCGTGCTTTCCCATGTGGAAATTCCCCTTCCGGAAGATCCCATGGCCTATACAGCCGTTCCCAACGCCGTTGACGGCGAAGGAATCTGGGCTGCCTGCGGAGTCAATGAGGCGGAGGTTGGAATGACGGCGACTGAAACCATCACCAGCAACGCCCGGGTGCTCGGCGCAGATCCCCTGGTCGTCTATGAGAAGGCAGAGGGAGACCGCCCGGAGAAGGCCGGCGGAATCGGTGAAGAAGACCTCGTAGTTCTGACCCTTCCCTATATTAAGACCGCACGTGAGGGTGTCCTCCGTCTGGGCCATCTCCTGGAGGAATACGGAACCTACGAGATGAACGGTATCGCTTTCTCCGATCAGGATGAGATCTGGTGGCTGGAGTCGATCGGCGGCCATCATTGGATGGCAAGACGGGTTCCGGATACGGACTATGTGGTCATGCCCAATCAGCAGGGTATTGACCTCTTTGACTTTAAGGATGCCCTTGGTGAAGGCAGGGAGAATCTCTGCTCCAGGGACCTCTGGGCCTTTGTCGAAAAGAATCATCTGAATCTGAAGGGAGATGCGCCTGAGCACTTCCATGCCAGAGAGGCTTTCGGAAGCCGCGACGATGCAGATCACGTTTACAATACGCCCCGGGCCTGGTTTATGCTTCGCTATTTCAATGGCAATAGCTTCACCTTCGACGGACCGAATGCCCAGATGAAGCCGGAATCCGACCAGCTGCCATGGAACATGACGCCGGAGCATCTGATTACACCGGAGGATGTCAAGTATGTCCTGTCCTCGCATTACCAGGGCACACCCTACGATCCTTACGGAAGCTACGGAGAAGCCTCCATGCGGGGCGCCTACCGGTCCATCGGCATCAATCGGAACGACTTCCTTGGCTTTGTCCAGATCCGCCCGGATATGCCGGCTGGCGCCAGAGCCATTGAATGGCTGGCTTTCGCTTCCAACGCCTTCAATGTCATGGTGCCCTTCTATCCAAATGTAGACCGGACACCTTCTTATCTGAATTCCACGACAGGGGATGTCTCAACAGAGAGTTTCTATTGGACCAGCCGCCTGATTGCAGCCTTAACTGATGCCAATTACAAGGGAAATATCAACTGGATCGAGCGCTACACTGAGTCTGTCGGAGCCAAATCCCATGAGATCCTGAATCGGACTGATGATGAGATTCAGGCCGATTCTGCGAAGATTTCCAAGTCCTATTTCGAGGGAATCAACCAGGAAGTCGCAGACATGGTGAAGAAGGAAGCAACCGCTACTCTGAACCACGTCCTCTATGAGACCAGCAATGAGATGAAGAACAGCTATGCACGGTCGGATGCGTGACGGAAGGTGATCTATGGAGATCAGCTGAGGTCAATATAAAACGGGTTCTAATTTGGAAATCTGCAGCAGGAAATGGCTGCTGATTCCATATGATGTTCTGGAGTAGAGATGCATAAAGGAGGTAGTTAGATTATGTGTACTGCAGCAACCTATCAGACAAGAGACCACTATTTTGGCAGGAATCTCGACCTGGAATTTTCCTATCACGAAACCGTCACGGTTACGCCGAGAAACAAAGTCTTTGAATTCAGACACGGAGGAAAGCTGGAGCATCATTATGCAATGATCGGCATGGCCTTCGTTGTCGGAGACTATCCGCTTTACTATGATGCCACGAATGAGAAGGGTCTGAGTATGGCGGGACTGAATTTCCCCGGCAATGCCCATTATGCGAAAGCAATGGAAGGAAAGGACAATGTGGCTTCCTTCGAGTTGATCGTCTGGATTCTGGGTCAGTGTAAGAATGTTGGGGAAGCGGAAAAGCTTCTGGAAAAAATCAATGTGACCGATGATGCTTTCAGTAAGGAACTGCAGCCGTCTCCCCTGCACTGGATGATTGCCGATAAGGACCGGGCCATAGTCTTCGAGCAAACAGAGCGGGGCCCTCAGATCTATGACAATCCATTCGGTGTCATGACCAACAATCCGACCTTCGACTATCATCTTCTCCATATCGCAGACTATATGAACGCTTCTGCGGATCTGCCGGAAAACAGGCTGGCAAAGGGTGTGAACTTCAATACTTACTCCAGAGGTATGGGCGGCTTCGGTATCCCCGGTGACCTGTCATCCGCTTCCCGTTTTGTGAAGGTGGCCTTCACAAAAATGAATTCCGTCTCGGATGACAGTGAGAGCGCTAGCATCTCCCAGTTCTTTAAAATTCTGGGTTCGGTAGAACAGCAGAAGGGCTGCTGCCGGCTGGGTTATAACGAAGACGGAAGCCCGATCTGCGAATATACCATCTATTCAAGCTGCTGCAACACAGATCGTGGAATCTATTACTACACGACCTATGACAACAGCCAGATCAGCGCAGTTGACATGCATCACGAGGATCTGGACGGAAGCTCTGTTGTAACTTACGAGCTTGTGAAAGGGCAGCAGATCAATTATCAGAACTGAGCCTGCTCTGGTTAGAATCTGGCTTTAAAAGCTGTTGCAATTCCATGTCATATTGGAATTGCGGCAGCTTTTAATGTCCATTTTTGACAGAATGCCTGCTATTCATATTTTTAAATCTGCTCTTCAGATTGAATATTGGACAAATGAAATTTAGAGCGTACAGAAGTTTCTGTATGCTCTTTTTTTATGTCTTCACAGCATATATCTAAATAAATTTATGTAAAATAATTGAAATATATTGACGTCAGAGTGGAGTCGCAGTATAGTAAGGCACGTAGTAGAAACCTAAATTAATTTAACTAAAATATTTAAAGCAATTACCGCAAACAAAGGAAACGAAAAGGAGAATGAACATGGATACTTTTGAAAAGTTAAAAGAGCTGATTGTCGATACTCTCAGTGTTGATGCAGAAGAAATTCATCCGGAATCCGACTTCTTCAATGATCTCAAGGCCGATTCGCTCGATGTCGTTGAACTCATGATGGCAGTTGAGGAGAACTTCGGAATCAAGGTCCCGGATGAGGAGCTTTCCAATCTGCACACTGTGAATGATGTCGTGAAGTATATCGATGATCATAAGGAGAACTGAAGAGCCGGGGAATCGGAGTTACGGCCAAATGTGCCGGGGAGTTCTTCAGAGTTTGGAGGTCTGAAATGAGCTATACAGTGGAAGAATTGCAGAAACTGATGGAAAGCTTTCGAAAATCGGGGCTGACCAGATTCCGCTATGAGACGCCGGAGGAGACGCTCAGCTTCCGAAATGAACCGCGAAATGATCATTCGACAGATATGCCTGTCAGCAATCAGGGAAACAGAGAAGGACGGAAGATCCGGGAAGCTGAATCCTCAGGGTCAGATGCTGAAAATTCTTCTACAGAGGCCGGCGAAAAGAAAACCGGAACCAAAGAAGAGACTTCTACGGAAGGAAAATCCGGATCGAAAGAGGAAAGCGCAGCAAATCTTGTTCTTGTCAAGGCTCCGATTGCCGGAATCTTCTACCGCGCATCCAAGCCCGGAGAGAAACCCTATGTCGAGGAAGGACAGAGAGTGAAAAAGGGAGACATCATCGGACTGGTAGAAGCCATGAAGATGATGAATGAAATCCCGGCTCCCTGCGACGGTGTCGTTCGGGAGATCAAGGCAGGGGACGCTGTCTTTACCGAGTACAATGCAGTTCTTTTGACCATCGAGGAGTGCTGACATGTTTAAGAAAGTACTGATTGCAAATCGCGGGGAGATCGCCATGCGGATTCTTCGATGCTGTCAGGAAATGGGCATTGATACCGTGGCAGCCTATTCCATGGAAGACCGGGATTCGCTTCCGGTTCAGTTCGCAACAGAGTCTGTCTGCATCGGCCCTGCCCAGGCAGCGATGAGCTATCTCAATCAGGATGCCCTGATCGAAGCCGCAAAGGCCTATCACTGCGATGCCATTCATCCGGGCTATGGATTTCTGTCTGAAAATGCAGATTTCGCTGAAAAATGCGAGAAGAACGGAATTACATTTATCGGCCCGACTTCCCAGATGATCCGCCAGATGGGAGATAAGCAGAGCGCAAGAGCCCTGATGAAAAAGCACGGAGTTCCTGTCGTTCCGGGCTCGGACGGAATCCTGAAGGACTGGAAGGATGCGGCTAAAGCTGCGGACAAGGTCGGATATCCCGTGCTGGTCAAGGCTTCGGCCGGCGGCGGAGGACGCGGTATGCGGACTGCCTTCGACGAGTCGGAGATCCGGAACGCCTATGAAAGTGCCCAGGCCGAGGCAAGCGCTGCCTTCGGTGACGGATCCCTCTATCTGGAGAAGCTGATCCTCCATCCCCATCATATTGAGGTACAGATCCTTGGAGATAGCAAGGGAAATATCATCCAGCTCGGGGAAAGGGACTGTTCCATGCAGAGGCGGAACCAGAAGCTCATGGAGGAATCCCCGGCCAGCATCCTCAATCCCAAACAGAGAGAGGCCATTCACAGGGCCGCACTCAAGGCGGCAAAAGCAGTTCATTATGTCAGTGCCGGTACCGTCGAATTCGTCCTCGACCGGGAGAATCATTTCTATTTCATTGAAATGAATACCAGAATTCAGGTGGAGCACCCGGTGACGGAGGCTGTAACAGGCGTTGACCTGATCCGGGAGCAGATCCGGATCGCAGCAGGCCTGCCTCTCAGCTATAAGCAGAGTGATATTCATCTTAATGGCCATGCCATCGAGTGCCGGATCAATGCGGAAAATCCCGCGAAAAACTTCGCTCCCTGTCCGGGAGAGATCCCCTTCCTGCATTTTCCTGCGGGAAATGGCGTGCGGGTCGAAAGCGCTCTCTATTCCGGATGCAAAGTCAGTCCCTACTACGATTCCATGATCGCCAAGGTGATTGTTCATGCGCCGGGAAGGCTGGAAGCCATCCGGAAGATGCGGGTTGCCCTGGAAGAAATGACGATCGAGGGAATCGACACAAACATTGATTTCCTCTATCTGATTCTCTTCAACAACGATTATCTGACAGGAAATATCGACACCGGATTTCTGGAAAAGAATACGGATGCCATCATCCGCTGGGGTGAGGAGAGTCGGAAAGTATAGAGCGGAATGCAGAAGAAATTCATATGACAGAACACCGGTAAGGTAAGTGGCGGAGAAGCCGGAAAAGGCAGAAGGTATGAGTAACAGCAGCATAGAAACGGTTTTACCGGATACAGACGAAAGCACAGAGGACGGTATGTTCTCTGACAAAAGAAAAACATTACTGGGATTCCGGAAGATGCGCCAGAAGAAGACCGCCCATCATCCGGCCGGTCAGCACCTGAAGGCTCTTTTTGACGGAGGGCGCTTCACAGAGGAATTTGCACCGGACCTGAAAACAGACGATCCCCTGCATTTTCCGGGCTATCAGAAGAAGCTCTTGGAAAACAGAAGGACGACCGAAAGCCCCCAGGGATGTGCTGCTGGAATCGGAAGAATTAACGGAATTCCGGCCGTGGGAGCGGAGCTCAGTAAAAGCTTCATGATGGGAAGCATGGGTTCCGCCGAAGGCGAGAAGCTGACTCTTGCTATTGAAGCGGCAGATCAAAGAAAGCTTCCTCTCATCATTTTCTCCGCAAGCGGCGGCGCAAGAATGCAGGAGGGAATGGTTTCTCTCATGCAGATGGCAAAGACCAGTGCCGCAGTCGAGCGGCTTCGTAAAAACGGAGGGCTCTACATTTCCGTATTGACTCATCCGACAACGGGCGGCGTCAGCGCAAGCTATGCCAGTCTCGGTGACATCACCCTGGCAGAGCCCGGTGCACTGATCGGCTTTGCGGGTCCGCGGGTCATCGAGCAGACCATCGGAGAGAAGCTTCCCAAGGGATTTCAGAGGTCCGAGTTTCAGCTGGAGCACGGCTTTGTGGACAAGATCGTGGACAGACAGGACCAGAAGAAGGTAATTACGCAGATCCTCATGCTTCACGGATATGGACCGGAAGGCCGGATGGATTCCGCATGGTTCCCTGACGCGGGCTCTTCTGCAGATTTAGCAGTCAGACTTTCAACGGGCAGTCTTGAAAATGACAGCCCGGAGAAAGAAGTCCAATCCTCTGACGAGCCGAAAGACGAAAAGCCCGAGAGCAGTCTCTCGGCATACGACCGGGTCCAGCTGGTAAGAGACAAGAGACGTCCGAAGATCACGGATTATATTGACGGGATTTTCGATGACTTTCTTGGGCTCTGCGGGGACCGGATCGGGAAGGAAGACCCGGCCATCTTCGGCGGGATCGGCCTTCTGAATGGAAAACATGTGACCGTGATCGGCCACCGGAAGGGAAAGAATCTGGCTGAAAACATGAAATGCAATTTCGGCATGCCGGAGCCCCAGGGCTACCGGAAGGCTCTTCGTCTGATGAAGCAGGCCGAGAAATTCGGCCGGCCGGTCATCACTTTTATTGATACGCCGGGAGCCTATCCCGGGAAAGAGGCCGAAGAAAACGGACAGAGTGCGGCCATCGCGGAGAATCTGGCTGCCATGAGCGATCTCACGGTTCCTGTGATCTGCATCGTGACAGGAGAAGGAAACAGCGGAGGTGCCCTGGCCATCAGCGTTGGAGACCAGATCTGGATGCTGGAGAACGCTGTGTATTCCGTTCTGTCTCCGGAGGGCTTTGCCAGCATTCTCTGGAAAGATGCATCTAAAAGCAAAGAAGCCAGTGAAGTTATGAAAATGACAGCCCAGGATCTGATGGATCTGGGAATCGCAGACCGCCTGATTCCGGAGCCCGAGGGCGGTGCCCAGAAGGATCTGCCGGGAATCTGCCGGATCCTGAAAGAGAATCTTGTGGAAGAGCTTGAGAAACTGGAAGGAGAAAGCACAAAGGAGCTCCTGGAGCGCCGCTATCGGAAGTACCGTAACATGGGCTGTCCGGACCGGACAAATATAGACCAGACAGGAAGCGGGTCAGACAAAAGAAGGGAAAGCAAAGCCGTAAATGAGCCTGCTGACAGGCTGGAAATGTAAAGCAAAGCCGAAGAAAAGCCTGACAGCAAGCCGGAAATGAAAGCAGAAAACGAGACAGCACTATGAATGGGATTGAAATCACAGGTCTGGGAAAGGCTCTGCCGAAGACCAGCCTGAAAAATGATGCTTTAAAGCAGTATATGGACACCTCGGACGAGTGGATCAGAAGCAGAACCGGTATTGAGTCGCGGTATCTGTGCACCGGCCGGGAAAGTCTGACGGATCTTGCAGCAGAGGCCTCCCGAAAGGCAATCGAGGATGCCAGAATCCGGCCCGAGGAGATCGGCCTTCTGATCTGCGCTACCTGTACGACAGATTATATGGTTCCCTCTGTGGCCTGTGCTGTCCAGGAAATCTTGAAAATTCCGGGCGGGGTTCCCGCCTTTGATATCAATGCGGCCTGCTCTGGCTTCGTCTATGGCCTTCAGCTGATCTACGCTCTGATGAATTCGGGTACGGTCTGCCGGTCAGACCGGAAATATGTACTCCTGATCGGAGGCGAACAGCTGTCCAAGATGCTGGACTTCTCCGAACGGTCTGTCAGCGTCCTCTTTGGCGACGGAGCTGCGGCGGTCATTGTGAAGCCCTCGAAAGACAAGCACTTTTTCTGCCATACGGCGGCCGAGGGCGACCGGAGTGCTCTTTACGCTCATACGGTCGGAAGGAATCAGATTACGGGACTTTCCAAACAGGGAGAAAAACTGGTTTCCCCAAATCCGCTCAATATTTCGGAAGACTATGCCCAGGAAATTATGAAGGACGGCTATCTGAAGATGGATGGAAGGAAGGTCTTCCGCTTTGCTGTGCGGGCGCTTTCCTCTGAGATCGATGAGATGGAGAGACAGAGCGGGATCCGGGCGGAGGATGTCGATTACATCGTCTGCCACCAGGCCAATCTCCGGATCATCGATTACGTCCGGAAACAGAGAAAACTCCCCGAGGACAAATTCTTTGTGAATCTGCAGGAATACGGCAATACGTCCGGCGCAAGCATTCCGCTGGCTCTGGCCGATATGAAGGATCGGGGCCTTCTGAAAGCCGGAACACGGATCTTCTGCATCGGATTCGGAGCAGGACTGACCTGGGGCGGATGCTATCTGGAGTTCTGAGGCTGGAAGGCCTTGAAGATAGAAGGAGAGGCAAAAGAAGATGAAACTTCTGAACGAGATCTTAGGAACAAAATATCCCCTGATTCAGGGAGGCATGGCCAATATCGCCACGGGCGAATTTGCTGCGGCATGCTCGAACGCAGGAGCTCTCGGAATCATCGGCTCCGGCGGAATGACCGTGGAAAAGCTCGAGGAGAATATCCATATCTGTCGGTCTCTTACGGATAAGCCCTTCGGCGTCAACCTCATGCTGATGAATCCGGATACGGATCAGATGGCGGATCTCCTTGCAAGGGAGAGAGTTCCCGTGATTACGACGGGCGCCGGAAATCCCGGAAAATACATCTCCAAATGGAAGGAAAGCGGAAGCCTGGTCTTTCCGGTGTCTGCGAGTGTTCTTTTGTCGCTTCGCCTGGTTCGGGACGGAGTCGACGGAATCATCGCAGAGGGAACGGAGAGCGGCGGCCATGTCGGTGAAATGACGACCATGACGCTGGTTCCCCAGATGCGGGACGCGCTTCCCGAAGAACTGCCGGTCATTGCCGCCGGAGGCATAGCAGACGGCAGGCAGCTGGCGGCGGCCTTTGCTCTCGGTGCCTGCGGCGCTCAGATCGGAACCTGTCTTCTGGTCAGCCGGGAATGCCCGATTCATGAGAATTACAAGGAAGCTCTTCTGAAGGCCGGAGACAATGCAACCGTGGTTACAGGCCGGACCGTGAATTCGCCGACCCGAATTCTGAAGAACAAGATGGCCCGCCAGTATATCCGAAAGGAAAAAGAGGGAGCCGACCGGATGGAACTGGAAAAGTTCACTCTTGGATCTCTCAGAAAAGCAGTCTTTGACGGCAATACCACGGAAGGATCTCTGATGGCAGGACAGGACTGCGGGCAATTGAAGGAGATACGTCCTGCTGCAGAAATTTTCGAATCTATGATGCAGGGTGCAGAGAAGACGATCTGCAGTCTCCAGAATATGTGATACAAGAAGGGAGAAAGTCAGTTATGAAAACAGCCTTTTTATATGCCGGACAGGGAAGCCAATATGCCGGCATGGGCAGAGATCTGTATGAAGCATTTCCTGCCTTTGCCAAAGAGATCGATCTGGCTGATCAGGCAGTCGATTTTGATCTGAAGAAATTGATGTTCGAGGGACCGGCAGAGACTCTGTCTCAGACCGCTTTCACCCAGCCCTGTCTCGCGGCCTTTGCCGCGGGTATGACAGCGATTCTTTCGAAAGAGGGAATCCGGCCGGATTATGTGGCGGGTCTGAGTCTGGGCGAGTACAGCGCCTTGCATGCTGCGGGCGTCTTCTCCACGGAGGAACTGATCCGGCTTACGGCCTTCCGTGGCCGCGCCATGGAGCGGGCCGGACAGGGACTGCATACGAAAATGTGCGCCATCCTCGGCCTCTCTGCGGATCAGACAGCGGAGATCGCAAAGAAGGCGGCAGAGGAGACCGGAAGTCTCGTGGAAGTCTCCAATTACAATGCAAAAGGACAGAATGTTATTTCCGGCCTTTCCGATGCGGTTAGCCGGGCGGAAGAGATCGCAAAAGAGGAGGGCGCAAGAAGATGCATGGAGCTTAAGGTCAGCTCAGCCTTCCACACATCCCTGATGGCGCCGGCTTCCAAGGAACTTCATGATCTGTTCGGAAATATTACTTTCGGGAAGATGGAGATTCCGGTCCTTTTCAATGTGCTGGGAGGACCGTCCGATGAAGAGGGCAGATGCATTGAGGATGGGTCGAAGGATCCGTCCTTTTATACCGAAGCGGATGGAAAGACCATTGCCGGCCTTCTGGAAAAACAGGTCATGTCAAGTGTCCGTATGGCGCAGACAATCGAATGGCTGAAGGAAGCCGGTGTCGAGAAGGTTATAGAAATCGGACCGGGCCATGTCCTGGCCGGATTTGTGAAGAGAACCGTTAAGGGAATGGAGGTCCTCTCATTGGATCGGGCGGAGGACCTTTCGGGCCTTCCTTCATTCCTTGAAGAGCAGAATTGATGAGCAGAGTGTCAGAGGTAAGTATCCGGGCGGAAGCATGCCTTGTGTCTGGTTTACTGACAGAATTGTGCAAAGGAGAAGGCTATGAATGCAGAGAATCGGACAGCACTTGTCACCGGAGCAAGCGGCGGGATCGGAAGAGCCGTCTGCAGGGCCCTTGCCGAAAAGGGAATCAATGTCATTATCCATTATTCCCATAATGAAGAGGCAGCGAAGGAGACGGAAGCTCTCTGCCGGGCATGCGGCGTAAAGACCCTTCTAGTCCGGGCCGATGTATCGGACAGCGGAGACTGTGACCGGACCTTCCACGACGGTCTAAATTTGACCGGAAGGATCGATATCCTGGTCAACAACGCCGGAATGACAAAGGACAATCTCCTTCTCATGATGAAGGAGGAGGATTTCGACCGTGTCCTCCGCGTCAATCTCTACGGGACCTTTTACTGCATGAAAAAGGCCTCGCGGATCATGCTGAAGCAGAGATACGGCAGGATCGTCAGTATCTCAAGCATTGTGGGCATTCATGGAAATGCAGGCCAGGTCAATTATGCGGCCAGCAAGGCCGGGATTATCGGAATGACGAAATCCCTGGCCAAGGAGCTGGCCCTCAGGAACATCACTGTAAACGCGGTGGCACCGGGCATGATCCATACGGAGATGACAAAGGCTCTGCCGGATCCGGCCAAGAAAGCCATGATCGCCGGAATCCCCATGGGACGGGCCGGAAAGCCGGAAGAGGTGGCCGCACTGGTGGCCTTTCTGGCATCGGAGGAAGCTTCCTATATTACCGGTCAGGTGATTGGAGCAGACGGCGGCATGGGATGCTGAGAAACCAGCCATTCTCATATCGGTGCGATAAGCGGTTTCACTATGTATTACAGACTGAGAAATCAGGGATAGGAGAAAATCATGAAACGGAGAGTTGTGATCACCGGTCTCGGAATTGTATGCCCGATCGGCAATGATAAGGAAGAAGTCTGGAAGAGCGTGACGGAGGGCAGATGCGGAATCGGACCCATCACCCACTATGATCCGGCAGACCAGAAGGTAAAGCTTGCGGGCGAGGTCAGGGACCTTGCTCTGGATGACTACCTTGATAAGCGGGAAAGCCGGAAGATGGACCGCTACACCCAGTTTGCCATGGTGGCAGCCAGGCAGGCCATGACGGATTCCGGTCTTCAGGAACTCGATGAGTCCAGAGACCGCTGGGGCGTCATCATGTCGAGCGGAATCGGCGGCATCAGTACCATTGAAAAGGAGAAGGTCAGAGGCATGGAGAAGGGCTATGACCGTGTGTCTCCCCATTTTATCCCCATGTCCATTGCCAATATGGCTGCCGGCCAGATCGCCATCGCATACGGCCTTCACGGCATGTGTACTTCCATCGTCACGGCCTGTGCGAGTGCGGCAAATGCGATCGGAGATTCCTTCCGCCATATCTGTGACGGCTACGGTGATGTCATGGTGGCAGGAGGATCCGAAGCGGCCATCACTCCCCTTTGTATCGGAGGCTTTACTTCTCTGAAGGCCATGACAAGTGCCACAGATCCGAATCGTGCCTCCATCCCCTTTGATGCAGAGCGAAGTGGCTTTGTCATGGGAGAAGGAGCCGGTGCACTGATCCTGGAGGAATATGAACATGCCAGAAAGCGCGGGGCTCATATCTATGCAGAGATCGTCGGATATGGGGCCAACTGCGATGCCTACCATATCACGGCACCTTCGCCGGATGGAACCGGAGCGGAGCAGTGTATGAGACTGTCCATGGAGGATGCCGAGATTACGCCGGCGGATGTTGATTATATCAATGCCCACGGTACTTCCACGAAGATGAATGATTCCTGCGAAACAGCAGCCATCCGCCGGATCTTCGGAGAGGATACAAAGCGGATTCGGGTCAGCTCCACCAAGTCCATGACCGGACATCTGCTCGGAGCCAGCGCCGCAGTGGAAGCCGTGATTACAGCCGAAGCCGTTCAGAATGATTTCCTTCCTCCGACCGTGAATTATCAGGTGCCGGATCCGGAGTGTGACCTGGATGTCGTTCCGGGAAAAGGCTATTCCCATCAGATCCGCTATGCTCTTTCCAATTCCTTCGGATTCGGAGGACACAATGCCACCCTGGTATTTAAAAAGGCATAAAATAACTCTCGTATTTAATAAAGGCAGAAAATCATGCAGTTTAATTCAGATGAAATCAAAAAGATCCTTCCCCACCGCTATCCCTTTCTCATGGTAGACCGGATTACAGACTGTGAGCCGGGAAAATATGCGGACGGAATCAAATGTGTCTCCGTGAATGAGATGCAGTTCTGCGGTCATTTCCCGGTCCAGTCGGTCATGCCGGGCGTTCTGATTCTGGAAGCGCTGGCCCAGACCGGTGCGGTTGCCCTGCTTACGGAAGAGGAGAATAAGGGTAAACTCGTCCTCTTCGGCGGGGTCCGAAAGGCGCGTTTCCGCAAGCCGGTTATCCCCGGAGATGTGATCCATATGCACTGTGAGATCTTTGACAGAAAAGGTCCGCTCGGCTTCGGAAAAGCAGTGGCCACAGTAGATGGAAAAACAGCCGTGACAGCAGAACTCTCCTTTGCGATTACAGACCCCAAAGCTGCAGATCCGAAGACTCAGGGATAAATTGCGATAGATATCCGGATGTGCTACTATTTCTATATATTTTGCAGTCCGGGAGGCGCTTATGAGTAGTTCTGCAGGGGATACGCTGAAAGAAAAAGTAAAGAAGACAAAGGACCTTTTTACAGAAGTGTATACAAATTTTAAACTGCACTTTTACCGGGAAATCTTCCGGAATTTTGACAATCGGGAAGCGACACTTACTACGGTGGAAACCTTCTGCATGGAAGTGATTTATGCCATGAAGAATCCGACCATCAATGAGTTCGCAAATTTTATTCAGATCTCATCTCCCAATGCCGCCTATAAGGTCAACAGTCTGATCCGCAAGGGCTATCTGCAGAAAATTCAGTCCAAGCAGGACCGGAGAGAGTACTATCTCCAGGTTACGCAGAAGTATCTCGACTATTACAACGTCAGCTCCACCTATGTGGACCGGGTGCTTGACAAGGTGGAAGGCAAGATGAGCGAGAAGGAGATCGAAGATTTCTATCATACCCTGACCATCATCCAGGAAGAGCAGATGAAGGATGTGCCATCCTATAACAGAGAACGCTAAATCATTCAGCATGAGGTGGACCATCTGAACGGTATAATTATCTGAGAAAAATTCCCATGCAATATATTATTTGTGAAGCTTCTCAAGTATATAAAATAATACCTTAATAATACCTTAATGTGCTTTTAGGTCCGTATTTTAGGCTCTTCCTGTGTTATTATATTGAAGCAGGCTGAAATCACGCCGCAGATATCAAATATTCGGCGCCTGCATTCAATCAATATTGGTATGGAGGAAATTTTATTAAATGGATAATGAGGTAAGACGGCACCTGGATAAAAACGAGCGTATTCGCAGACTGAAGATAAAGCGTCTCATTCTTATTATCGCTATGGCTGTCTTTGTCGCAGCCGTTGTGGTCGGAATTGCAGCGATTGTTCATGCTGTCAGGAGAAATTCTGCCGCTAAGTCCCAGACGGCTGCAGTGACTCAGGAGACAAAAAAGAAGTCGGCCGATGCGAAGTCCTCAAAAGCCAAGTCTTCATCCAAGACTTCGTCGAAGGCATCATCTAAGTCTTCATCGGATAAATCTTCATCAAAAAAGTCTTCATCCGATTCCAAGGACTCCTCCGATACATCCGCGAAAACGGAAGAGAAGCAGTATATCTGGGCAAGTCCCAAGGGAGCGACTACTGGAAATAAGGAGGATCCTCTTCCGGAAAGCGATCCGTCGCTTCTGGAGGGAAAGGAAAAGATCATCTATCTCACCTTTGATGATGGCCCGGGACCTTATACCAGTCAGCTGCTGGATATCCTGAAAAATCATAATGCCAAGGTCACATTCTTCGTCACCCATCAGTATCCGGAATATCAGGATATGCTGAAACGTGAGGCGGAAGAGGGCCACAGTATCGGAGTGCACAGCTATACACACGATTACAAGCTGATTTATTCAGGCGAGGATCAGTATTGGACAGACTTCAATAATATGGAAAATGTGATTGAACAGGAGACCGGCTACCGGACAGAACTGGTTCGCTTCCCGGGAGGAAGCTCCAATACGGTCAGCCGCTTTAATCAGGGAATTATGACCCGGCTGACCCAGCAGGTAGAAGCAAATGGCTATACCTATGTCGACTGGAATGTCTCCAGCGGAGATGGCGGCTCCAAAACGACAACGGAATCTGTGATCTCCAATGGAGAAACCCAGTGCAGCGGAAAGAATACCTGCGTGATGCTCTGCCACGATGTAAAGCAGTCGACCGTGAATGCAATCGATACCTTCCTGACCTGGGGCGAACAGAACGGCTATAAATTCCTTGCCTTGTCACCTCACAGCTTTCCCGCCCATCAGCATATCAATAACTGACAGAATGAGAATACTTTTAACTTCATATCAGTTGTAAAATTCAGACAGCCAGCATCTCATGATGCTGGCTGTCTTGCTGTTCCAGATTGGCTTGTATAACTGATTTTCTTACGGAATCTTCATTGCTGGACTGGAGATTACATCATTATAAAACCTTCGATAGAAACAGCCTGGTACGTTCATTCTTCGGATGGTCGAACAGTTCGTCAGGTGTATTTTCTTCGAGAATCCTCCCCTCGTCGAGAAATAAGACCCGTGATGCGACATCTCTTGCAAAGCGCATCTCATGGGTAACGACAGCCATGGTCATGCCTTCTTCTGCAAGCTCCTTCATGACGGACAGAACCTCACCGACCATCTCCGGGTCGAGTGCAGATGTGGGTTCATCGAAGAGCATCATGGAAGGATGCATGGCAAGAGATCTTACGATTGCGATACGCTGGGCCTGACCTCCAGAGAGGGAAGAAGGATAGGCATCCGCCTTATCCTTGAGACCGACCCGGTCAAGCAGGGCCAGGGCTTCCTCGTTGGCCTCCTCCTGAGACTTCAGCTTCAGAAGAACCGGTGCCAGTGTAATGTTCTCCCGTACGGTCATATGGGGGAAGAGGTTGAAATGCTGGAAGACCATACCCATCCTCGAACGGACCTGGTCTATATTTACATCCGAAGATGTAATATCCTCCCCATCGAAAATGATCTGTCCTTCGGTCGGCTTTTCCAGGAGATTCAGGCAGCGGAGAAAGGTGGATTTGCCGGAGCCGGAAGGCCCGATAATTACGACCTTCTCTCCGTCTTCTATATCCAGATCGATCCCTTTCAGGATTTCTACTCTGCCTTTCAGTGTGTGAAATGATTTATGGAGATTTTTAACGGATATCACTTCGAGCCATCCTCCTTTCAAGCAGGCCGAGGATCTGTGTCAGACCGATGACGATGACCAGATAGATGAGCGCTACCGCAAGAAGGGGCGGGAAAGCGTCATAGGTCTGGGAACGGATAATATCGCCGCCCTTGGTCAGATCCTGAATACCGACATATCCGGCAACAGATGTCTCCTTGACCAGCGAAATGAACTCATTAAATATGGCAGGAGCCACATTCTTAAAGGCCTGCGGCAGAACAATTTTCTGAAGAGTCATTCTGGCGCTCAGGCCCAGAGACCTGCCGGCTTCCGTCTGACCGGAATCTACGGACTGTATGCCGGAACGGATAATCTCGGCGACATAGGCTCCTGAGTTGATGCCGAATGCCACGATCGCAACCTGGATCGGCTGGCCGGATTTCCAGATTGCAAAGGTAAGGATCATCAGCTGTACAATCGTCGGTGTACCTCGTATTACAGTCAGATACAGATTTACGATCAGATTTGCCAGGAAAAGGATGGGTCCGACTTTTTCCGAACCCGTCTTTTTATTCTGGTGCTGCACACGTATGATCGCAGCGATCACACCCAGAATGATTCCGAGAACCAAGGCTCCTGCCGTAATGATCAAAGTGTTTTTCAAGCCCTCAACGAGATACATGTATCTCTTCTGGGCAATGAAGTCCTGAAATAAATGCTCTGCCAAAGACATCTGCTGCCCTCCAGTTCATTGTCAGCGGGATTTAGTCGACGCTGATATATTTATCCATAATCTTCTGAAGCTCGCCGGAATCCTTGAGATCCTTCAGAACCTTATTGATCTCATCTGTCAGGTCAGATCCCTTGGGGCAGGCAATCGCATAGGATTCGCTTGTCAGTGAATCAGAGAGAAGAGTGATCTTATCGGAATTCTGGTCTACAAGCTTCTGGGCCGGGTAGTTATCGATGACAACGGCTTCAATTCTTCCGGAAATCAGGTCTGCGACAGCATCCATTCCCTTATTGTAACGTCTGACTTCCTTTACTTTGATATCGGAGCTGCCGTCCTGATTGGTGCAGTAGGTATCACCTGTGGTACCGGTCTGCACGCCGACGATCTTGTCATTCAGATCGGTTCGAGTCTTTATAGCGCTGTCCTTTGGAACAATGATGGCCTGAGATGCATCAAAGTAGGTATCCGAGAAATCAACGTTCTTCTTCCGGTCCTCCGTAACGGTCATTCCGGCAGCGGCCATATCGGCTTTTCCGGCCTGAAGGGAGGGAATCAGGGAATCAAATGCAATATCGGAAATCTTCAGCTTTACACCCAGGTCATCTGCAACTGCCTGGGAAATCTCAACATCGATTCCCTTGATGTCGTTTCCATCCTTGTACTCGAAAGGTGCAAACTCGGCATTGGTACACATGGTAAGAGTTCCTGATTTCTTGATGGCTGCTACGGCACTCTTTGCGGAGCTTTTTTTGGATGAGCTGCCTGAGGATGAGGATCCGCAGGCTGCCAGGGACAGGACCATGACGGCTGTCAGGCCGGCGACAACGAGACGCTTTAAAATGTTTTTCATAATCGTACTCTCCTTTCAATTGTGCGGGCCAAATCAAAAAAAAAGAGTGTAAAAAAACGGAGACAGATCATTTCGATTTGTCTCCGTTGACTCTTTTTCGTTTGATTTTCTCAAAGCATAATCCGATCAGCTGGTTGGTACAATGGATTTTTTACTAAATTCCGAGTCGAAATTTATAGAAATTACAAGAATCGGGGATTGAAAAATCAGACATTATAAGGTATCGTTTGAGAAAAGAATAATAACAATAACAAGAAAAATAATGAACGAATCATAGTGGCTTAAAGGCGAGCAGTAGATTTACTGCCCGCCTTTTTATTTGGTTTTCAACCTGGGGAGTGATGCTGCATGGGTTTTAAGGTAAAGGATATTGCAAGGCTTTCCGTATGCAAGGATTTCAGACTGGCAGCCGGAGAGAGCGGGCTTTCGCGAAATATAAAGCATGTCAATCTGATGGATTCTGAATATGATACGGATGCTCCGGTCGGCGAAAAGGCGGACAGTCTCTTTGACAGGGACGCGATCGTCATCACGAGCTTTCTCTTCCTGAGAAAGGCCAAAGAGAAGATGCTTCCCGTGATCCGGCAGCTTTATCTGGATGGTGTCAGTGCCCTGGCCATACAGATGGTCTGCTTTGAGAATCTTCCGGACGAGGTCCTGGAATTTGCAGATTCTCATAAGATGCCGGTCTATCTTTTCCCCAAAAGAGATATCTTCCTGGAAAATGTCGTTGTAGGCATCGCATCCGCCATTGAGAAATCCGACGATATGCACTATCTGGAGGAACGGCTTTCCTTCTTTCTCGAGCCTCATCTGGGCCAGATGAACCGGGATGCTGTGGCGGATGAGCTGTTTCCGGATCGAAGAAAGCCCTACCGCTGCTTTTATTTCCTCTTCAAGCAGCCGACGGGGGAGTATGTCTTCTATCACAGAGTGGAACTCATGAATGAACATGCCCCTGAAAACGTGAGGATCATTCCCTACCGATATGGTGTTATTGCCGCTGTCTTCGGAGATCATTCAATCCGGGTGGAGAAACTGGAGACCTCTCTTGGCATCAGCAGCTCAGAAGCGGTTCTCGGAGTGAGCCGCGAGAGTTCCATGCGGGAATGCCTGTCTCATAAGATCCGGGAGAGTATCTATGCGGCCCGCTACGGAGCAAGACTGAAAAAGAACGTGACGCTTTTTGAAGATCTCGGCATTCAGCAGATGATTCTTCCCAACCGGGATAATTTCTGGCTCAAATCCTACTGCAATACCATCTTTGAGAAGCTGAGAAATTACGACCAGAATGATGAATCCGAGCTTCTGAATACGGTGATCAATTATGTGAGAAATGACCTGTCCATTGCCAAGACGGCAGAGGGCATGGGACTTCATCAGAATTCAGTCCGCTACCGGATCTCGAAGGCCTGTGAAGTTCTGGGGCTTGAAAACAGACCTGTGGAATTTCAGGGAGCCATCATCATGGCCGTCTACTTCAATCAGGCAGGGGAGATCTCCTGATCGGCAATTCTGATCTGAATATTTTAATCAGACAGGCGAGATTTCGTAATTGGCAATTCTGATTCGAATATTTGAGTCAGGCAGGGGGGATTTCCTGATCCGTTTTCTGAGACTTCTTTTGACGAAATCACAAATATTTGCCAAAAACATTGGAATATTTACATTGCGGGAGCAGGGCTTTACGTAATATATTTGAGCCAATAAAGGCAACGAGGCTTTTTTTAAAACCCCGCTGCCTTTTTTATTTACGCGAGCAACGAGCCAAAGTCCGTGCTTGCACGAGACCTTGGCGACTGCCGCGATAACTTGAGAAACTCGCGAAGCGTGTTTCTCATAGTTTTACAGAAATGAGAGGTAAAGCCTATGTACGTGAAAGATGGAGTAAGCACCTTACACCGAGTACTTCTGTCCCCGCCGGATTATCTGGAGGCGGCGCCGATCAACGAGATCGCTGTCAAGTGGCAGGATACGACTCTGGATAAGAAAAAGATGGCAGAGGAATTTCAGAGCGTTGTCGAAGCCTATCATAAAGCCGGAATCGGAACGGAGTTCCTGGAATCCGATCCGGAGCGTCCGAATTCCGTGTTCGCAAGAGACTTCGGCGGATGCGTCCGCGAGGGCTATATCCTGGGCAGATTCCGGCTCGATATGAGAAGAAAAGAGCATGAAGATTACAAGAAGAAGATGGAAAGTCTGGGAATCCCCTGTATTGCCGAGGTCAGGGAAGGCATCTTTGAGGGCGGAGATTTCGTGTTCTTAAGAGAAAATCTGATCGCCCTCGGAATGGCGGACCGGACCAATGCCAGGGGCGCGGAGGAAGTGAAGGAATCCCTGGAGAAATACGGCTACCAGGTGATCAGTGTTCCCCTAAAAAGAGAATATCTCCATATGGATATGTGCTTTAATCTCGTGGATGAGAATCTGGCGGTCGCATACTATGAGGGCCTTCCGGAGGATTTCCGAAAGCTCTTAACAAAGCTTGATATCGATGTCATCCATGTTCCGGAAGAGGCGATTTTCCTCCATGGCTGCAACCTGGAAGCTCTTGGAGATCACAGAGTCCTGTCCCTTGCAAGGAATCATGAGGTAAATGAAGCCCTTTCAAAGCATGGAATGGATGTCATTGAACTTCCCGTAACCGAAATTTTGAAGGCAGGCGGCGGACCGCACTGCATGACCTTTCCTCTCGAGAGAGGCTGATTTTAAAGGAGGCTTGCTATGAGTTATTTTCTTCTGGATGAATTCAAAAATTCTACACCCTACCAGCCGGGTGAGATGCCGAATGACAGAGACTATCTGAAGCTGAATGCAAATGAGTCTTCCTACCCGCCTTCGCCGAGGGTACTGGATGCCATGACGGCTGCAGAAGTGAACAGCGTGACCCATTACTGCGATCCGCACTATATTTCCCTCCGGAAAGCCATCGGAAGCATTTACGACATTGGCTGTGAAAATGTCTTTGTCGGAAACGGGGCAGACGAGGTATTGAGCTTCGCCATGATGGCCTTCTTCCGCCGCGGCATGAAGGTCTGCTTTCCGGATATCACTTATGATTTCTACCGTGCCTATGCTGTGACCTACGGACTGGATTATAAGCAGTTCCCGCTCCGAGAGGACTACACCATCGATGTCAATGATTATGTAAATACAGACCGGGACGTCATTCTGGCCAATCCCAACAACCCTACCGGCCAGGCACTTTCAGTCAGTGATATTGAAAGGATCGTGGCTGCCAACCCGAAGAGAATGGTCCTGATCGATGAGGCCTATGTGGATTACGGCATCGAATCCTGTGTGCCGCTGACCGCTAAGTATTCCAATCTGATCGTCGTGCAGACCTTCTCCAAGTCCAGAAACATGCCCGGTGCGCGGATCGGCTTTGCCATTGCATCCTCTGACATTATTGACGACATGGAAAGAGTCAAGTTCTCCTTCAATCCCTTTAACTTAAGCACTCTGGCGATCGCCGGCGGTACGGCTGCAGCACTGGATAAGGAATATACGGCGCTCTGCGTCGGAAAGATCAAATACACAAGAGAGTGGTTTGAAGATGAGCTCGAGAAGCTGGGCTTTCATGTCTACCGGACGGAAACGAATTTTGTCTTCTTCCAGCCCAAGGGCATCGGTGCCGTCGAACTCACCGCAAAGCTCAAGGAAAAAGGCATTCTGGTCAGATATTACGATGAGAAGCGGCTGGATACCTTTGTTCGAATCACCATTGGAACCGAGACCGAGATGGAGCGTGTTCTTGTCACAATAAGACAGATTCTCGGCCTGTCGAATGCCGCGTGAGGAGGAGACCATGGTTTACGAGGATGAGGCGTCAAGAATAGAAGCTCTGACCAAGGATCTTGTCAGAGTAAAGAGCATCAACGGGACAGAGGGAGAGAAGGACATCGGTCTCTTCCTGGAAAAGCATCTGAGAGCGATTCCTTATTTCAAAGATAGACCGGATCAGGTGATAAGCAAGGTGATCGAAGGGGACCCTCTTTCGAGACGGTCTGTATTTGCTCTCCTGAAAGGTCATGGGGATTCAGAGAAGACCGTCATCCTCCACGGCCACACCGATACGGTAGGCCTTTCCGGATACGGGAAGCTGGCGGAATATGCCTGTGATCCGGACCGTCTTGCAGAAGAGATGAAGCGGCTGGATCAGCTTGGAATGCTTGATCTGTCAGATGAAGTCAGAGCGGATCTTTATTCAGGGGACTATATGTTCGGACGGGGGACCAGCGACATGAAAAGCGGAGATGCGGTTTTTCTTGTCCTCCTGGAAGAATTGTCAGAGTCCAATCAGTTGAAGGGAAATCTGCTTCTTATGCTGAATCCTGTCGAAGAAAATCTCCATACGGGTGTGATCGATTCGATCGACCTTCTCCTGGATCTGAAAGAGAAATACGATCTCGACTATGTTCTGGCCATCAACAATGATTTTACCTGCCCATCGTCGGCGGATGACAGATTTCTTCATATTTATACAGGTGTCGGAGGCAAGATTCTGCCGGCCTTCTATATCCATGGCAGAGAAACCCATGTCGGCCAGTGCTTTGAAGGACTGGATGCCTCCGCTGTCGCAGCCGCTATCCTCGACCGGATTCAGCTGTCAAGGGACTTTTGCGATACCGAAGGAAGTGAAGCCACCTATCCTCCGTCTGTCTTAAAAATCAAGGATTTAAAGCAGTGGTATAATGTCCAGACCGCAGCGGAAGCCCTGGTCTATTTTAACTACTATGTCCATGAGGAATCGATGGATTCCATCACAAAGAAACTGTTAAAAGCGGCAGAAGAGGCGTATGACAGCGTCGAAAATCATTTGAATGAGGAGGCCAACTGGTTCTTCCAACTGAGAGAGGAGCCTTACCAGAGCATTCACTACAAGAAAAAGATTCTGACCTATGATGGCCTCTACAGGCTCACCCGCGAGAGATGCCCGGATACGGATATCGATTCGGAATTGGAGCGAATCTGCCGGGAGGAAAAGGCAAAGGGAACGGATCTGAGGGAGATACCGATCGCCATGATCCGCTATTTGATCGAAACTGCCGGTATGACGGAGCCGGCCATTATTCTCTACTATGCGGCGCCTTACTGTCCCCACAATACCTTTCAGGAAAAGGATGGGGAATTGATGGAAATTCTCCGCAGGTCAACGCAGAAGGTCGGAGAACAATACGGGGTCGAATATAAGATCCATCCCTATTATCCGAGTCTTTCTGACAGCAGCTACTTAAGAATCGATGATGACGACCGCTCAATCGCAGCCCTTAGGAACAATTTCCCGGCTATGGAAAAGTTGTATCCGATTCCGGTCGAAAAGATTAAGAAGCTGAACATTCCGGCCATCAACCTCGGCACCTATGGAAAAGATGCTCATAAGTGGACAGAGCGGGTCAATCTGCCTGTGACCATGCATATCCTGCCGGAATTGATCAGAGAGGTGCTGGGGCAGATATTTGAGTGAGACTGAGATAGAAATGTCAGAATAAATGCGATAAAGATGCCGGAATAAACTGAGTTATATAAGTCAGAATAAGCAGTGATCGAGATGGAAAAAATGAAAAATGTTCTCTATTATAATACAGATGGCGACCTGGCTTATGAAAAGGGATTGCTTAAACAGTGGGGAGTGGATGATCTGGCTCTCTATGAGGTAAAGGATCCGGACCAATCGATCGGCCTGTCTGAATCCCTTCATAAAATAAGTGCAGAGGGCCTGGTGGTCATCTACGATCTGGTGACAGAAGAGATTATAAAGGACAATCCATCACTTCAAATCATCAGCCTGCAGAGTGTCGGCTATAACAATATTGATATCGAGGCGGCGAACAAATACGGCGTCTGTGTAACCAATGTACCGGGATACTGTGCAGATGAAGTGGCGGAGCACACGATCGGCCTGATGCTGGATCTCGCGAGAAGCATTACATTTTTTGACCGGACCGTGCAGAATGGAAGCTGGGATCTGAAGCGGACCTATCCCATGCACAGGCTGCAGGGGCAGACCCTTGGACTTGTCTTCTTCGGAGCTATACCGAAGAAAATTGCACCGGTCGCAATATCTCTTGGGATGAAAGTCTTAGTCTATGCTCCGACAAAGGATGCAGACGATCTCAGAAAATTCGGATGTGAAAAGGCGGATACTCTGGATCAGCTTCTGGAAACAAGCGATTTTGTCTCCCTGCACTGCCCGCTGATCGAGGGACTGACCTATCATCTGATCGGCAGACATGAGCTTTCTCTAATGAAGAAAGATGCTTTTCTTATTAATACAGCACGGGGAGCCATCGTTGATGAAGAAGCCTTATACCATGCTCTCGTTCATCATGAGATTCGGGCAGCGGCAGTAGATGTCATAGAAGATGAGGCCAATCATAAGAGCAGGCTGTTGGGCCTGGACAACTGCATCATAACGCCTCATTCCGCCTTTCTCTCCGAAGATTCCTACTATGAAGCAAAGAGAAGATGTCTCCACAATCTGGTAGAGAGACTGTCTGATAAAGGGGAGGGCAAATATAACTCTCTTTAAGCAGGGAAAAGATCTGTGCTCAGATATTTCAGCCCGCTGTCATGAAATACAGCAGTTCAGGCTTACTGCATCAACTATTATCCGGTGCAGTAGTTATTGAAACTACATTGTATATAAGCCCCTGATAGCAGATGATCACTGCTGATCAGGGGCTTTCCATTTCCTTATGATTTCAACAATACTGCCAAATGTCGGTAATAATTTTCATACAGGTAAAATATTACACATTGATAGCTGTATTATAGAAACAGATGAGGAGGATAAGGCTTATGAAAAAATATCCGGTGATTACCCTTTGCGGAAGCACAAGATTTAAAACTGAGTTCGAGCAGGTGATGAAGAGACTGACGCTTCAGGGAAACATTGTAATTTCCGTCGGTTTGTTCGGTCATGCCGGTGACAAAGAAGTCTGGGAAGGGAAAAGTGAAGGCGAGATAACCCAAACCAAAGAAATGCTGGACGATATGCATAAAAGTAAGATCGATATGGCGGATTCGATCTATGTCATCAATCCGGGCGGCTATATTGGGGAAAGCACCTGGTCAGAGATCTGCTACGCCTATATGACCGGCAAAAGGATCGATTCACTGGAGCCGATCAGTGAAGCAGTGATAAAGAAAACGGCAGAAGATCATATTGAACTGGCTAACCGCCTGGCATGGATGCAGTCTGATTGTCTTGAATCTGATGATTTTCCGGTTGAAGAAGAGTACGCATGGATTAAGTACAAATCCAGAATGATATGCAATCCGTGGATTCCTATCAATCCTGAAACAGACACTGACACATTTGACCCTTTTAAAGAATATGGTCAGAAGAAAATGGCTCGTTTTATAGAAACAATATTGGTCAAGAGAAAAGATTGGACAGAAGAAGCATATCACCTCACCAAAAAAGCTAACGGAAAAATAGTATGGATTGGATGAGGAATTAAGGAAAAGCTTATGGCAGGACAATCTCGGGCCATGCGGCCGGCTTAAGGGCACCTGGCACCAACGTGCAGATATGAAGGTTGAAGCAGCGAAAGAATTGCCAATGGTAAGGACAGATAAAGCCATGGGACGCGGGAGTAATCCTGCGTCCTTTTTGTGTTTTAATGCATCTTGGCTGATATTTT
>JAQYBF010000025.1 GCA_029338875.1 Lachnospiraceae bacterium | reverse complement strand
GCCCCTGGTGATATAGCCGATGATCTCGTCTCCGGGCACCGGATTGCAGCACTTGCTGAAATGTACCGGCAGATCCGGCATACCCTTGATCCGGACACCATTGGTCGAATGCTTTCTTTCCTTGGGCTGGGCAGGCTTCTGGACAGAACCCTCTCCGGATGTGGCATCACCCTCAGTCTGGTTTACATTTCTCAAGACATCCTCATCGGTCTGAACCAGAGGATGATCCTTCTCATATTCCTGAATCATCCGGCTGATGACCCGGTTCTCAGTCAGGCCGCCGTGGCCGACCGTGGCAAGAAGGGCATCCCAGTCATGGAAACCGTAGCGGCGGAGAACGACCTCCCGATAATGGGCGATGTCGAGCTTGCTCCAGTCGATGCCCTTTTCATGAGCCTTGTCCATGAGAAGCTCACGGCCGCGCTGGATGTTCTCGGTCTTCTCCTGGGCACGGAACCACTGGTTGATCTTGTTCTTGGCCTGGGTCGAATGGACGATCTTCAGCCAGTCGGTTGAAGGGCCCTTGGAATTTTGAGAGGTCAGGACCTCGATCCGGTCGCCGTTTTTGATCTCGTAATCCAGGGGCACCAGCCGGCCGTTGACCTTGGCGCCGACCATGCGGTTTCCGACCGCCGAATGGATGGCGTAAGCGAAGTCGATGGGCGTCGATCCCTTGGGCAGGTTCTTGACATCACCCGTAGGGGTGAAGCAGAAAACCGTATCGGAAAAGAGATTCAGGTCACTCTTTAAGAGGCTCATGAACTCCCGATTGTCGGACATGTCCTGCTGCCATTCCAGAATCTGACGGAGCCAGGAAAGCTTGGCCTCCTCGTTATTGATGGTCGAACCTTCGCCGGATTCCTTGTATTTCCAGTGGGCAGCGATACCGTATTCACTGGTCCGGTGCATCTCGTAGGTACGGATCTGCACCTCGAAGGGCTGGCCGTCTGGGCCGATGACCGTCGTGTGAAGGGACTGGTACATATTGGGCTTGGGCATGGCGATATAGTCCTTGAACCGGCCCGGAATGGGGGTATATTTCTCATGAATGATACCCAGTGCCCCGTAGCAGTCCCGGATGTCGTTGACAATAATTCGGACCGCAAAAAGGTCATAGATCTGATCCAGGGTCTTGTGCTGGTTCTTCATCTTCTTATAGATACTGAAGATGTGCTTGGCCCGTCCCATGATCGTTGCATCGATTCCGCCGTCGGCAACGGCCTGCTTGACTTCATCAATCAGCTTCTCGACATAGCCTTCCCGCTCGGACCAGCGGAGATTGATCTCATGGACCAGTTCCTGGTAGGCCTTGGGTTCCAGATATTTAAGAGACAGATCATCCAGCTCAACCTTGATCTTACTGATGCCGAGACGCTGTGCCAGCGGCGCATAGATCTCCTGGGTCTCACGGGATTTCTCGATCTGCTTTTCCGGACGCATATACTGAAGGGTCCGCATATTATGCAGACGGTCGGCCAGCTTGATCAGAATGACACGGATATCCTTGGCCATAGCCAGAAACATCTTCCGGAGGTTCTCGGCCTGGACCTCGACCTTGTCCTTGTCATAGTCCAACTGGCCCAGCTTGGTGACGCCATCGACCAGAAGGGCGACCTCGGCGGAGAACTCGCGTGTGACATCCTCGATGGTCACCGGCGTATCCTCGACCACATCATGAAGGAGGCCGGCGACGATGGTCTCCTTGTCAAGCTCCAGATCCGACAGGATCAGGGCTACACTTAAGGGGTGAATAATATAGGGCTCTCCGGACTTTCTCTTCTGCTCTCCATGAGCCTTCCGGGCGAAATGATAGGCCTTTTCGATCATGGAAATATCCGTGTTCGGGTGATACATGCGGACACGGTGGATGAGACGCTGATAGATTTCCTCCGGCTCCTCAAAATCCTCGGTCGAGATGATTCCCCTGTGATCCGTAGAAATCTTCATCTTCAGGTTTTTCAGTTGTTCCGGCTCGCTGTTCAGGGCCTGCTCTTCCAGCTGTTTCTTGGCCTGTTCCGCTTTTTCAAGAGCAGACTTGGACTTTACCTGGTTGACGACTTTCGAATCTATGTCTGCCATGGGAATCCCTCCTTTCGAGATCTAATATCTTATAAGTTTAGTTCAAAAAGCCGGGCTTGACAAGCTTCTCTATTGCGTTCCGCCTGGCGTGACAGACTTTTTCCTGCGTCAGATTCTTGAAATCCTTCTTCTTCAAGAATCCTGACAGACGCTGTATTGCCGTCTCGGACCCTGGCGATCACCTTATGGATCGAAGGGAGTTCCTCCCGGACGTATTTCAGAACCGCCCGGACAGCCTCCATGCCGAAGCCCATGCCCCAGAGATGCGGCGCGATCTGATAGCCAAGCTCGACCATATCCTCTGGGAAGCCGAGCTTGCTTTCAATGCCTGCCCGCCCGATCAGAGCCCCGGTCTCCTTGTCCGTCACGGCCCAGAGCCCGTAATTGTAGAGTCCGTAGACCTTGGAAATATAGACCGACAGCTCTTCTTTTTCCTCTGCTTCTTCGGGCAGGGGATCGATGTAATCGGTCATGCCGGGCTCCCGGTAGATTGCAAGAAGAGCCGGCAGGTCGTCCATGGAAAGCTCTCTTATGATCAGCCGCCGGCTCTCTATCATCCGCATGGGGATGCCGAAGTGACGACAGTAAGCCAGAAGAAGCAGATCGTCTGGGGCCTGAGACAAATCCTCTGGCTGCCAGATGTAAGTGCAGTTCTTCAGGCGGACATCTCCTTTTTCCTGGCCGACCGCAGGAAGCCCCTCTCTTACGGCCCGGTCCACCTCCTCCTGGGTCCGGCAGATCTGGACCTTTTCCCGGTAGAAGTGATTCTGAAGGAGATCATCCCAGACTTTGTTCCAGTTCATTTCTGAATCCTTAACCTGATCCATGTCCGGAAAACTGTTCTTTTCCTCTTCCTTGTTCCGGAGCCTTTTCTTCTCTTTCTTCCCGGGACCCATCATGACTTTGACTTCTCTTCCCGGTCTCTCTCATGGAAGTGCTCGAGCCGTTCGCGGATCTCCTTCTCCTTGCCCAGGGTACCGGGCTCATAAAACTTCCTTCCGACCAGGGAATCCGGCAGATACTGCTGGGTCACATAATGCTCCGGAAAATCATGGGGATAGAGGTAGCCCAGGCCATGGCCTAACTTTGCCGAACCCTTATAATGGGAATCCCTGAGATAGGCCGGAACCAGGTCAGTATAGGTATTCTTCACCGCCGACATAGCCTGATCGATGGCCACAACCGTGGAGTTGGACTTGGGCGCCGTGGCAATATATTCGACCGCTTCAGCCAGGATGATCCGGGCCTCGGGCATGCCGATCCGCTCCACAGCCGAGGACGCTGCCTCTGCCACAACAAGCGCCATGGGATCCGCCATGCCCACATCCTCCGCCGCATGGATCATGATCCGGCGAGCGATGAATTTCACATCCTCACCAGCATAAAGCATGCGGGCCAGGTAATAGACGGCCGCATCCGG
>JAQYBF010000024.1 GCA_029338875.1 Lachnospiraceae bacterium | reverse complement strand
AAGGATGCCGCCATCTGTGAGAAGGCAGGCGTGGATGCAATTGTAGTCAGTCATCATCACGGCAGACTGCCATTTGCCGTACCGCCGGCGATGATACTTCCTGATATCAGGAAAGTCTCAGGGGAAATGAAGATTTTCGCGGACTGTTCCGTGGATGATGGAAGAGATGCATACAAACTCATGGCGCTGGGAGCTGATGCTGTTTCGACCGGGCGAGCCATCCTGCCGGGGCTGCTGAAAAACGGGACACCGGCTGTGAGGGAAAAGCTGCAGCAGATGAACAGACAGCTGAAAGAGCTGATGGGCTATACCGGTGTGGCAGCGCTGGGTGAATTTGATCCAACGGTCCTCTGGTACCACGGAAGACACCTCCTTGCATATCCATCGAGAAGATGAGCAGGACAACATAAAGCACGATATAAACGCCAAAGTCAGCACCAACATAAACCAAGACAAAAGGACCAACATCAGCTATAATATAGAACACAACATAGACCAAAACATCAAAATGGATGCCGTATCACAATACTGAATGAGCGGTGCAGAGACTCTACCTGTACCAATGACATCGATGAGACCCGGAAAAAACGGACAATCCAGCCCGCTTGTTTCGGGCTTCTTCAGCCATTGCAAGGAGGTGTGATCCCATGTGGACAAAGAACAAAAAAGGCTTCACACTTGCGGAACTACTGATCGTGGTCGCCATTATTGCTGTGCTCGTTGCGATCTCCATTCCGATCTTTACCTCTCAGTTGGAGAAGAGCAGAATTGCTACGGATCAGGCAAATGTCAGAAGCGCGAAAGTAGCAGCTGCCGCAGAGTACATGAGCAACGGTGAGAGTGGTTCCGTTTCCTATCTGTACAATGACGGTACCGTAACAAAGATCAATCTGACGAATTCGATGGCTCTCGACAAGGTGGCATCGGAATCCGGGTATGGGAAATCCACAAAGGAAGATACGGATGGATCAATTACCGGTGCGACCGGAATGCCAAAGGATTCAGTTGTGGAAGTGACGATCAATGGCTCTGCTATTACAGCTCGGTGGATACAGGGGCTACTTTCCTACGATTCCAGTAAAAAGACTTTGACCTTCTCGGAAAAGAATCTGAACAACAAGGCAATTGGCGACGAGCTTGCGAGGCTTGGCGTATCAGCCAGTGAGGTACAGGTGATTGTGGCTCCGGAAGGATCCAGTATCACTGATAACACTAAAAGCCTTTTTAAGGGATTTACCAATCTGAAAAAGGTGGATTTGTCCAAGGCTACATTGGCGAAATCAAGTTATGATATGTATGCCGATATGCCGGATTCAGTCGAGGAGATTGTTCTGCCAAACACTGATAAAGGGGGATATGATATCCAAGGAGTCTGGTATACAGCAGACGGGAAATGGAATCCTTCCCTGTACTATGATAAAGGAAATGGGACCAGAATATCCAAAAGCCAGAATGGGCAAACCATCTATAAGAAAAATCCGAAGGAATGACAACATAGCAGCCGGAATCTTCGGAATATCATCAATGGTAAATTGGGTTGAGCGGTGTGGGATCATTCCTGCATCGCTTTTTTATCAGTTTTTCTGAGGAGATCACCTCTTTCCGGCATATATAAAAGTACCGGCCAGAAATAGTGCTTGCGCTCACTCTCATCCTTTGGTACGGTAGACACATCTTCCGGTAATCCATGCCGGACACATTTCTCACATCTTTGTACCGTCAATTCTTCCGAATTCGTTTGGACCAGGGAAGAAGATCATCCAGATAAGAGGGATCCTCATCTTCGGCATGATTGGGAAGTTCTGTAAGCAGAAGTTCGAAGTACTTGTAAGCGCCCTAAGATAACTCTCTTACAAAACAAGCGTCTCTTCTTTTGGAGGAGACGCTTGCTGCTTTGTCTTTCGAATACTCTTTTGATTAATAGTTCTTGGCCTGTAATTCGAAGAAGCTCTGCGGATGATGGCATACCGGGCATACTTCCGGAGCCTTTGTGCCGACTACGATATGTCCGCAATTGCGGCATTCCCATACCTTGACTTCACTCTTTTCAAAGACCTCTTTTGTCTTGACGTTATGAAGAAGTGCGCGATAGCGCTCTTCATGCGTTTTCTCGATTTCTGCTACCAGACGGAATTTTGCGGCAAGTTCATGGAAACCTTCCTGATCTGCAGTCTCGGCAAATCCCTTATACATGTCCGTCCACTCGTAGTTCTCGCCTTCTGCTGCAGCTTCGAGATTGTCTTCGGTATCACCGATGCCTTCGAGTTCCTTGAACCACAATTTGGCATGTTCCTTCTCGTTGTCTGCGGTGTGCTGGAAGAGGGCGGCAATCTGCTCAAAACCTTCCTTCTTTGCCTTGGAGGCGAAATAAGTATACTTGTTTCTGGCCTGGGATTCACCGGAAAAAGCGGCTTCCAGATTCTTCTCTGTCTGAGTGCCTGCGTATTTATTGGCCATGCTTGCTCCTTTCGTATCAGATGGTTCAGTAATGGTCCGGTTTATATTTCAGTCTTCCAAAGACCATGGAGATTGCAGTATGCGTATGCATTGATGGCTTTTTCGCCGGCTGCAAGTTCGAAATGTGCTTCCGGTGCGTCGCCGGGCTTCAGATCCTTCTTCTGGAATCCGTTTTCGGTTTCTAGAACGATGAATTCGATGTAATGCTCATCAAGCATGGGATGAGCGACAGAGCCAACCTTAACTGTTACGGAATTCCCCTCTGCTGTAACAACCGGTACGTGCTTTTCCTGGGCTGCATCCGTCGTATTCGGTACAAGTTCTGTCATTGGCTTGCCGCAGCAGATGGGAGTGCAGGCGGTTTTCTCGGTCAGGAATGTGACGAAGTTACCACAGCTTTCACAACGATAAAATAACATGATTCACTACCTCCTTTTTGTAGATTCGTCCACAGGCGCGGATGAATTTTCAGAATTTAATTAAAATTATAGATTAGTTTTCTGATAGCGTCAATCAAATCCGGAGAAAAAAATCCGCTTCAATTTTGCAGAGTCCGGTTTGATTCCATAACAGTAGCTTCGATCTCTGGAAACCTATTCCAGAGGCTGTGGCTTATAGAAATAGAAGCCCTGGACATAATGGACCTCTGCCTCTTTGACAAACTGGTACTGCTCCTCGGTTTCCACGCCTTCGCTTAAGGTTGCGATGCCGAGTTCCTTCGCGGCCTGCACAATGGCGCGGATAATGATTTTGTTGGGCTGGTCTAAATTTCTCATCAGGCTCTGATCCAGCTTGATGAGGTCGCACTGATAGCGCGTGAATACGGTGAGGTTGGAGTAGCCGCTACCGAAGTCGTCGCACCAGATGCGAAAGCCATGATTCCGGAAGAGATCCAGCTGGTGAATAAAGCTGCTTTCCGACAAGGCCAGATCCTGCTCGGTGATCTCAATCACGATATTCTCCGTCGGGACATCGTATTTCCGGAGCAGGGCAGTGATCTCCCGGAACATGTCGGCATGATCGAAGTCCTGGGCCGACAGATTCACGGAAACCGGGACCAGAGGCAGTCCCTTTTCCTTTCGCTTGGCATATTCCCTGCAGACTTCCTCCACCATAAAGAGATCCAGTTTATAAGTCAGATGATACTTTCTTAAGACCGGTATAAATTTCCCCGGGGAGATCATGCCCTGATCCGGGTCGATCCAGCGGGAGAGAGCCTCGCAGTGGCAGATCCGGCAATGATCGCTCTCAACGATTCCCTGATAGAAGACGCGGATCCAGCGCTTGGAAAGAGCCTCATCGAAATGATTGACGATGTATCTCTGCTGGGAATATTCCTCTTCGATCTTCGGAGAATAGACCGCCAGGCTGTGATTCAAGTCGAAACCGATGGTTTTGTAGGCATCGCGGGCATGGTCCAGAGCGGTGTTGATGGTATCGCTTTCGGTCAGGATGCAGATGCCGGCCTTAAGCCCTGTCGTGTTTCCCTCGGCGCGGCGGATGACTTCCTGATTCACCCGGTTAATCGTGTTCTCCTCCTGGCTCAGTTCGGTGATCATTTGAAAACGATTATCGCTGCTTCTTGCGGTGTTCTCTTCCTGGCTCAGTTCAGTGATCACTTGAAAATGATCATCGTAGCCCCTCGCAATCTGCGCATCGGGATAGTAGTCCTTCAGAATCTCGGCGACCAGGCAGAGCAGGTCATTTCCGGCGGCGTATCCGTATTGACTGTTATAGTTTTCCATGGCATCGACATCAAAATAGATCAGCACGGGCTGTTTTTGGCGCAGGCGGATGGCGTTGATCTTTTCATTGCCGAATTCATAGAGAAAGTTCAGATTGGGCAGTTTTGTCAGTGGATCCGTATAGAAGTGGTCTTCCCTCAAGCCGAAATACTGCCTGGTATTTTCCTCGATCAGTTTTGAGCTCTTCGATATGTCCGTATAGAAGAGAAAAGCGAGCTCCGTGCCGTCCGGCATGGTCTGCCAGAATCCTACCGTATGAAGTGTTTTCTTATGGCCGCTTTCGTCGAAGGCACGATAGACGACGTCATAGGGCTTCTCGTGCTCTGCAAATTTCCGGCCGAGCTCCGCCAGCATGCCGGCGTCACTCTCGTCAACCCGCTCGAACATGCTCTGATTCAGCGCAGAAACCATGTGCTCCCGGCTGTCCTTATGGAGAGCGCAGAATCCGTCCGACACGAGGACCGTGACAGCCTTCCCGTCAATGGACTGATAGACGGCCATCGGAACCTTCTGATGCTCCAGGAATTTTCTGATTGAATCACTGAACTTGTAGGTCATTTTCCGCTCCATAAGGAAGATCTCCAATCTCGATGACTTTTCTTCGTCTTTTCTCCGGCTTTCCTGATTTTAGCTACCGATAATGAAGGAACCTTGTAGCCTGCAAAGGGTATGCCCCATTTGATATGGGAAGTTTTAGAAAATTACACGTTCTCATAAAATAACACGTCACGTATAGTTATTTTAAGAGGTCATAAACAATATAGGAATGAACAGCCGGACAGTTCACTGCTGCAAGAAGAATGGTTGGTTAAGCTTTGCTTTATTATACTACGATTTGAAATATAGACCAGCCGTTAATTTTTGCACTTGTCCGGAATCATGCTAATATATCGACGAAAGTATGCCGATAAATTAATCGAGTTTTATCGCAGTGATGATGCAAAAGATGCAAAGTAAAATCGACCTACGATCAAAGCCAGGTCGGGGCATATAATCCGAATAAGGTTACGCCCTACATTTGCCGGAAGCCAGGCCAGAGTCATCTGAATTCAACAAGGTTTCACAGAACATTTGCCAGGTTTTGAAGACAACCCGGTTCCAACAGAATTTACAAAAAGTACTTTTTATCAAACCGATTCAAAGAAAAATGAGAGTAAAACAGCAGATGTCCAGGCCTTTGCGTATTTCGATTTAGATGAAAACAACAATATTAAAAACTACACTCTTGTAACAAAAGATGCGGTGTATTATTCCTCAGATGGCGGGAAAACGTGGAAATTAAAGTAATGCGAAAGAAAGAATCTATGAAAAAGAATAATAAGGGCTTTACGCTTGCGGAGTTACTCATAGTAGTAGCAATTATTGCGGTACTCGTTGCGATCTTTATACCGATTTTTACCTCTCAGCTTGAGAAGGCCAGAGAAGCAACTGATGCAGCAAATATTCGTTCTCAGTATGCCGAGGTCATGTCCGAAGCCATTACATCCGGTGGGGATGTTAGTGGAAAGAGCTTATATGGAGCTGTCCAACTGAAGCAGAAGAAGGATGGATGGCAGACTTCGAACTTAAAAGAAAATCTGGAAGGCATGTATGCCAAAGTTAAAGGCGGTGGTCCTAAGGCAGGTGGAACCGCCTGGGTTGAATATATCAGTAGCTCCGAGTCCGTCATTCTTCATTATGAGGGTGGAAGCAGCTCAGGAAGTAGCTCAGACAGTGGTTCCGGCAGCGGTGGAACAGATAGCGGAAGTACCAGCGGAGGTGGATCATCCGGCGGAAGCGGCGATAATACTGGCGGATCGACTTCTGGAGGTGGGACATTAATCGAAGGTGGAGATTCTGATACAACATCAACAGATCCAGCGGATGCTTATCAAAACGTTGAAAAATTAGCAAAGGAATGGCCTGCAAAGGGATCTAGCGCAGTTAGCGTAAAAAGAGGCGAAATTTACATCCATAATAATGTCTTGTATATATCAGCATCAACCAGAATATGGGATATTAATGACAAGTGGTATACAACTCCTAATAGCCAATCGGGAGATTTTGTAAGAATTAATACCAAGAAAGCTCAGACAGTGGCTGATCTGAAGAAACCATATATGGGATCTGACAAAGAGGAACTTACAAATCTTTCTATAGGCGATCTTTATCAAGATACTAATAATAATTACTATGTGTATAAGGGAGGAAGCCCTAATAATGCCTTACCTTCACCATCTGATGGAAATTGGATTTTTGTTTTAAAAGAATAGTTGACATTATGAAACATAAATCAAATTAAAGCAAAGAGTGGTGTTAATATGGCTGTTGAGAGTGCTATTGTTACGGCAAGAGTTGATCCGGAAATCAAAGAAATGTCTTTTTCAATTTTCCTGATTTAAAAGATCGATAATGATGACTCGTGCGCCAGACACCAACGTTCACTTTCCGGCATCAATGTACCGTGGACCGCTGAATGAAATAATGTCGGAAGGCTGGCGTAATTTTGGCTGCTAAGAAAGCTGATGCTGCAGCAAGCGTCGAGCCGGAGATCGAAGAACAGTCTGAAATCATTACTTCAGGGAGATTTCGATATGATGACAGGATATTCAGCGGTTATTTTGGTGGAGTTATTGCTGCTCGTAATCACGGCAGAGGATGCTGTGACCAACCGCCTGATCACAAAAGAAGACCGAAACCGGGTGATCCTCTTATCTCTTTTGATTGGCGTCGCCGCAGTCGCTGAGTATATCGGAGTCATATTAAATGGAGCATCTCCTTCTTCCATCGGCCTTCTGAACCGCCGCTGTTACGAGACCAACACAAGAAACATCGGATCCCGCGCGGCCATCCTCTTTTTCGATGTCAACAAATTTAAGCAGGTCAATGATAGCTATGGTCACAATGTCGGTGACATCTGCCTGAAGAATATCGCGGCCTGCCTTCGCGCTTCCTATGGAAAATTTGGGACCTGCTACCGGATCGGCGGAGATGAGTTCTGTGTGATCCTCGAGGATGGCCTGGACAAGCTGGATGAGCTGAATGCAAGTTTCCGGAACTCTATCGAAAAGATCCGGGCAGAGGATCACAGAATGCCCAATGTTGCGCTCGGATATGCTTTCTATGATTCTGCGGCTTCGCACATTCAGAAGGTCATTGAAGAAGCCGATCGCAAGATGTACCAGAACAAGAGGGCTATGGCAGAGGAATCAGCTTCTTGAATTTCTCTTGAATATGAGTGCCAGGTACTGTTCAGGGTTTATATTTCCCTTACGGTACCTGGCATTATTGTTAGAGCAGATAAGCAGGAATGATGGCTGGCATCAGGATAGCCTTTGCCATCATAGCACTCAAAAGTGCCTCATGAAATGTGCAGGCTTGTTCGAAAGTGCCTCATAAAATGTGAAGATTAACATGAAAGTGGCCCATGAAATGTGAGAGCATACATTGAAGTGCCTCATTTTACCTGATAGACTTGTCTTGAGTCTGTTTTTAGATTTCTGTGTTCTGGGCGGCATGCCCGATGTGGTAAAGCAGTACATCGAAACCGGAACTTTTTCGGGTTCGGTTGAGGTTCAGGAGCAGATCCGGCTGGACTATGAGGAAGATGTCAGAAAGTATGCCGAAGGTCTGGATCAGACCAGGATTATCAGTGTCTACAGAAGCATTCCTGCGCAGCTTGCGAAAGAAAATAAGAGATTTCAATTCAATAAGATCAGTAAAAATGCCAGGTCCAGGGAATATACCGGCTGTATCGACTGGCTGATTGATGCTGGCGTCATCATGGCCTGCCATTGTCTGCAGTTTCCGGAACTCCCGCTGAAGGGCAATACCGACGAGAGAAAATACAAGCTCTATTATCCTGACACAGGCCTTCTTGTGTCCGCACTGGACGAAGAAGCACAGGAGGATCTTCGGACAAATAAAAACCTTGGCGTCTATAAAGAGGCTCTCTATGAGAACTTTGTGGCAGAGGCATTTCTGAAGCAGGGACTTGGCCTCTTTTATTATAAAAAGGAAAATTCAACCCTCGAAGAAGATTTCTTCGTAAGAACAGCAGATGATCTGATCCCTGTCAAGGTCAAGTCGAACAGCAATCAGTCGAAGTCCTTGACAGCATTGATTAAAAATTCGAATTACAGTGATATTTCTTATGGCATCAAACTCGGGGACTTTAATGTCGGATACGCCGATCATATCTACACCTTCCCCTATTTCTGCGCATTTAAGCTGAAGGAATACTTGAAAGAAAAACAGTATTAACCAAAATTACATATCGCCCTCAGGCATGGTCCAGTCGTCGGCCTGCTTCTGATATTTCTCGGCAAGCTTTCTTAAGGTTGAAACATTAGATGAAATATTAGGATTCTCATCCTCCTCAGCCTGGTTGGCGAGGGCAGTATAGCACTCGGATAGCTTCTTCAAGGCCAGGTCGCCGCCGCGGTGAATATCCAGAGAACTTTCTGTTTCAAAGGCGGCATTGTAGAACCAGATGGAAGCCTCGTCGTAATCTCTTGCTTTCTCGAAATATTCTCCAAGCTCATAGCAGATCTCCGCCGGCGGATTGCTGACCAGAAGCTTGGCCGTATATTTCATGAATTCTGCCGAATTCTTCTGGAGTTTTGCGTAGTCGGTAACAACATTTTTTTCGGATTCATCATCGGCCATACTGGTCTGGAACCCTGTGTTGGCCAGAGCATTTTCTTCAGATTCCTCATCGATCCTACTGGCCTGGATTCTTGCATTGTGGGCCAGGACGCAGTAGGTGGCAGTAAGAAGGAGAGAATCATCGGGATTGCTTTTCTCAATTCCATGGAAGATGTCCGCTGCCGCAGCAAAGTCAGCTGGCTTGCCCCATTTCAGTAACTCTCTTGCGTAGGTCATGCAGATTTTCTTCGATAGGACGCCGTCCCGTTTGTAGGCTTTCTCGAAGATCGAGAAGTCGCGGCCGGTGTGCTTTGTCTCCGGGAGGTGGAGGATCTCAATATCGGAATTATAGACGACAGGATCCAGGCGGACGGATTCGTGAACCGGATCGATCCAGGTAAAGGTGCGGAGACGACGGAAAAGTTTGGGCCGGTACTCGGCGATGGAATTCATGACGGTCTGGGAATCGGGCTCGACATATTTCATCTGGACGATCTCGATCTCTGGAAGCATGGCTTCCTTGAGCTGGAAAAAACGCCGGCGGTTGTCGGAATCCAGCACCTCATCCGCATCGGCCGAATAGATGTAGTCGCCGCTGCATTTGGAAAAGGCAAAATTTCGGGCGGCGGAGAAGTCGTCCTGCCAGACAAAATCATAGACTTCATCGGTATAGCGGGCCGCGATCTCTTTGGTATCATCGGTTGACCCGGTATCCACGATCACAATCTGATCGAAGAGTCCCTGCAGAGAATCCAGGCACCTGGCCAGGACGTGGGACTCATTCTTTACGATCATGCAGAGGCTGAATTTCATCATCTTTCCATCTCCATCTAGAGCAAATCTTAACTTGCCTCTTATCTTATGCCGCCATATCCATGTCGTCAAATCAACATTATTCCACACATGTGTTTTTCTATAGAAGCAGGCAGGCAACTGCGATATACTTATCATAAAATAGAAAATTAAGCCGATAAATTAAATAATGATGAACTGGTTCCCATCCTCGGTTCCCACCCTCCCGGAGAATATCATGACAAAGAAAAAGAAATACGTCCTCCCCATCTTCCTTCTTCTGATCGTCGGCTTCACCATCTTAAGCTGCCTCCTTCTCAATTACCGAAGCTTCAGCATAGCCAATGAAAAGAAGCTGGCCCGGATGGACGCGAAAATCTATTCCGACAACATCGCCAAAACCATGGACAGCGCAGAGGATGTGACCAAGGTCCTGGGTTATTGTCTGGTCGGCATGAACGGCGATACCGGATTCTTTGACGGGACAGCCAAGGTTCTTTACGACAAGCTGAACTACGTGAACTCCATCCAGTTGGCGCTGGGCGGTGTCGTCAGCGCCATTTATCCCTCCGCCGGCAACGAAGAGGGCTACATCGATCTCATGATGGATATCGATTACTTCAAAATCATCAACGACTGCTATGGCCATCTGACCGGCGATGAGGCGCTGAAGGCGCTGGCCCGGACGCTGACGGAGATTTTTCCGGAGGATTCGATCATCGGAAGGTACGGAGGAGACGAGTTTTTCATTCTTCTCAAGGGCAGGACGCCGGACCAGGCAAAGCCGCTGCTTCAGAAGCTGATGGATACTGAGATCCGCTACAAGACGGGTGAGGAGACTTATGATGTGATTTCAATCAGCGTGGGATATGCCTATTATTCCGGCGATTCCAAGGATCCGGAGGAGGTTATCCGCCTGGCTGACCAGGCCCTCTACAAGAGTAAGGAACATGGAAAAGGACGATACGAAGGGTATGAGGAAGATTCATAAAATAAAGAGAAGTAACCGGGCCAAAGCCCGGTTTCTGTCATTGGCGCTGGCTTTTTTATTGTGCATGTCCGGCATGCTTTTGACTTCCTGTTCGATCTCAAAATCAGCGACAGGAACTTCTGCAAGCGAATCGAGGACAGCGGCTAAGAAAGATGCCAAAAACGCTCTGAAGCCGTCTTCAAAGAAGGGAGAATCATCCGAAAAGACATCAAATGACACAGATTCTGATAAGTCATCTTCAAAAACGGATTCGAATTCTGCCCAATCGGAAACCTCGGCTGAATCCAAATCCCAATCCAGTGAAGACTCCGGCAACCGGGTCAGTTTCCTTGCTGTCGGCGATGACCTGATCCACGACTCGGTCCTGGATACAGCCGATGCGGCAGCAGGAAGCAAGGGCGACAGCCAGTATGACTTCCGGCCCATCTATCAGAACGTGAAAGAGGACATTGAAGGCGCCGATCTAAGTTTCATCAATCAGGAAACCATCATCGGCGGCGGCCGAAAAGGCTATCCCTGCTTCAATTCGCCCGACGCTTTGTTTGATGCCCTGGGCGATACGGGCTTCGATGTGGTAAACGGCGCGACCAATCACTCCATGGATGCCGGGGTTCAGAGCATCCGCCACGAGATCGAGCTTTTCAGGAATTCTCCAATGACCTTGCTCGGCCTCTATGAGAATGCAAGTGAAAGGAATACCATCCCCGTCGTAGAGCGGAATGGGGTGAAGATTGCCTTCCTGACCTACGCCTATGGTCTGAATTCTTCGAGGGACCGGACCCATGTTTCTCTGTTCGATGAGAAGAGACTGACGGATCAGGTGAATCAGGCAAAGACTATGGCGGATTTTGTCGTGGTGAGTGCCCATTGGGGCGTGGAATACCAGGACAGCACCAATTCCATGCAGGAAAAGTACGCCAAGCTCATGACCGATCTTGGCGTGGATCTGGTTGTCGGGACCCATCCTCATTGCATCCAGCCGGCCTGCTGGTACACCAACGCGTCCGGCCACAGGACCCTGGTTCTCTATTCGCTTGGCAACTTTGTCTCCGGCCAGAAGAATGAGAAGAGCATGTACGAGGGCATGTTCAAGTGCAGCTTTGTCATCAAAGACGGCCAGAAGTCCATCGAGGATGCCCGCTGGATTCCCTTGATCGACTACTACCAGGCCCGGCAGAAGAACGCTAAGGAGCTTTATAACTTCAGCAATGTCCAGGTCTACAAGGCCAGCCAGTTTACGGCCGAGCTTTCTCAGACCCACGGACTGACCGGCTTCCAGAATATGGAGGTCTCCAAGGACCGCTGCCTGGCTCACACCAGACAGATCATCACCGAGATCCCGATCGAAGACAATTAGAATGACAGAAGAGTATCTCATCCGGGATACTCTTTTTTCCTTCTTATTTTCTCAACGCCCGCAGCGGATTCATCTGTTATACTGAGATTACAGATGAAATATAGATCAATGCGTTCGAAATGATAGATATTTCAAGAGGAACCATAGACCAATGCGTTTGAAATGATAGATATTTCAAGAGGAACCCCATATGAGTGACAAGTCATCCGGCATCTACGTAATAGACGAAGACTACAACGTCGTAAGCTGCAACGACACTATCCTGGAGGTCTATCCCCAGCTGAAGAAGGGCGAGAAGTGCCACCGCTGCCTCATGAACCTGGACGAGCCCTGCCCGGCCTGTCCTGTGGCCCGGAAGATCAAGGGACCCCAGACCTATATGGATCCCATCCGGAAAATCTACGAGACCGTCGATGCCGTGGATATGGTTCTGGAAAATGGCAGACCCGGCCACGCCCTGGTTCTTAGCACAGTGGGAGAACGCGAGACTGTTTCCGCCCTTCTCCCCAAGACCCTTCCTGAGCTCGACCGCCTCCTCGAGCACGAGTATTACGACAGCCTGACCGACGGCTACTCGAGCAGGTCTATGCCTTCGAGGAGGCCTTTTTCGCAGCCGGGAAGAAATGTATACCGATCTCTATCAACCTTTCCAGGCAGGACTTTTACAGTGAGCAGTTGATATTTCCAATGAGACCAGGCATATAGAGGAACTGGAGGTCGAACGCCTGCATGCCAGACAGGAGCAGGAGAAGCTGAAGAAGCAGGTCGAGGAGGCCATGGAGCTCTATAACAAGGCAGACCACGACCGGCGCTATGACTATCTGACCGGCCTCTACAGCCGCCTCAGCCTTTCCGATTTCATGGAAGACGTCAAAAAGGGCGCCCAGCCTCCGGTCCATGCCGTCCTCATGGTGGATATCGATAATTTCAAGAGCTTTAACGATAAGTTCGGCCATTCTATGGGAGACCAGTGCCTGCGCGTGGCTGGCAAGGCGCTTCTGACCTTCGGCCTGGCAAATGACATTTCCTTCTATCGCTATGGCGGCGACGAATTTATCGGTATGATCCGGGACGAGACCACAGATTGCGAAATGAAGGCCCTGACCAATAGCCTGATGGAGGAAATGCAGGCCATCCGGATCCCTGCCGGCGATCCCGCCAATACGGAACTCTCCGTAACGGTCTCCATCGGCTGGGCCCGGGGAGATGCAGACTGCACGGAGCTCATCAATCAGGCGGATTCCGCTATGTATCTGGCCAAGAAGAATGGCAAGAACCAGGTGGCGTGTGCGGAAGAGATGGCAGAGGTTCATAAGAATACGTAAGAAATATAGAGCGGGTTTTACAGAAAATGTAGAGAGAGTAAGCGGATAAAGCAGTATCTGTAAGGTAGTGACGGAATTTAGATTCAGTAAAGGGAGGACAATATGGCTATCATTGATCAGAAAACAAAGTCCTCGAAGGATTCTCAGCACAGGATTCCGCCGGAACTCGGCGACAGGCAGTATTACGATACGCCCATAGGACCGGTTTGCATGTCTAAGACAGAGCACGAGGCTTATCTGGAAGAACTGAAAAATAGAAAAGATGACGAAAGAGGTTTGTAAATTTTAACACACATGCTAAAATGTAAATGTTAACAAACATTACTAGAAGCATGGAGTGACATATGGGAAATAAAAGGGCTCCGGTATTGCTGCCGAAGCAGAAGAAGATACTGGAGACGATGGGATATCAGATACGAATGGTTCGACAGCGGAGAAAACTGTCCGTAAATCTGGTCGCTGAAAGAGCTGGCATAAGCCGCCAGACAGTATGGGCTGTTGAAAAGGGCTCTCCGTCTGTTTCCATGGGAGCATATCTGAAGGTTCTGCATGCTTTAGGATTTGATAAGGACCTCTTGAAAATTTGTGCTGATGATCCTATAGGCAGACTGCTGCAGGATGAACGTGATGACAGATATGGGAGAGAGAATTCATGACACATCAAAAACGATGATTCGTCACTCTTTACGCTTGCGGCGCTTCGTCCACCTATACGACAAACCACCCTTTCTGGCATGTAAGCCGGAAGAATTTCTCTTCCGGTAGATGTCTGGAAGGGTGGTTATTTTTAATTTCTCACGTATGAAGTATAATGATTTTATTGTATGCGCATTCTTTACAGAGTGTAAATTTAACCGGGAGAGGGAAATATAATGAACAAACAGCAGCTGGCAGCAAAGATCTGGGAATCCGCGAACCGTATGCGTTCTAAGATCGAAGCGAATGAATACAAGGACTATATACTGGGATTTATCTTTTACAAGTATCTGTCGGATAAGGAAGAGCAGTGGCTCTATGATCGTGGGTACGATAAGGAAAGCATCCGCGATTACGTGAATGAAGAGGCGCCCGATGAGGACTCCAGCAAGTCTTCCGCTCAGCAGAGCCTTGGATACTTCATTGCCTACAAGGATCTCTTTTCTACCTGGATTGGCATGGGCAGCGACTTTTCCGTTGATAATGTTCGTACCGCTTTATCTTCTTTTACCCGATTGATTTCGGAATCTCATAAGAAAGTCTTTGACGGCATCTTCAATACCCTGGAGACCGGGCTTTCCAAGTTAGGCGAGAATACGAAGTCTCAAACCAAGGCAGTCAGTGATTTGATCCAGCTCATTAATGAGATTCCGATGAACGGGAAGCAAGACTATGATGTGCTGGGCTTCATTTATGAATATCTGATTTCGAATTTTGCAGCCAATGCAGGTAAAAAGGCAGGAGAGTTCTACACGCCTCACGAAGTGTCCCTCTTGATGTCGGAGATTATCGCCAATCATCTGAAGGGCAGAAGCGAGATCAAGATCTACGATCCGACCTCCGGATCGGGCTCGCTCCTCATCAATATCGGTAAGACGACTGCCAAATACATGGAAGATTCCAACCGCATCCGTTATTATGCCCAGGAGCTGAAATCGAATACCTACAACCTGACTCGTATGAACCTGGTTATGCGTGGAATTCTCCCGGATAATATTCTGGTTCGAAATGGAGACACACTGGAAGAGGACTGGCCTTACTTCGAAGAATCCGATCCCGTGGGAACCTATGAACCGCTCTATGTGGATGCGGTCGTTTCCAATCCTCCCTATTCCCAGAGATGGGATCCGAGCGGGAAGGAAAATGATCCCCGTTATTCCCGCTATGGACTGGCACCGAAATCAAAGGCCGATTATGCCTTTCTCCTTCATGACCTCTATCACTTAAAACCCGATGGAATCATGACCATCGTTCTTCCGCATGGTGTTCTGTTTCGTGGCGGCGAAGAAGGCCAGATCCGAAGGAATCTGATCGAGCAGAACAATATTGACGCCATCATCGGTCTGCCGGCCAATATCTTCTTCGGCACCGGCATTCCGACTATTATCATGGTTCTCCGCCAGAAGCGGGAGAATACGGATGTCCTGATTATTGACGCTTCCAAGGGCTTCGCCAAAGAAGGGAAGAACAACAAGCTTCGCGCTTCAGACATTCGAAGAATCGTAGACACCGTTGAGTGGCGGAAAACCGTTGAGAAATATTCTAAAGTCGTCAGCCGTGAAGAAATCCGGGCCAATGACTACAATCTGAATATTCCCCGTTATGTTGATTCGTCAGAAGAGGCTGAAAGCTACGATATCTATGCGTCCATGTTCGGCGGTATTCCGGAAGGTGAAATCAATGCGCTTCACGCCTATTGGTCTGTATTTCCGTCACTGAAAAACGAACTCTTTACCATAGAGAACGGTTATGCGGAAGTGAACACGAAGGACATTAAGACCGCCATCCACGAGAATGCAGATGTGAAAAAGTTCATTCAAAAATTCCATATGGCCTTCGATGATCTGGGCGGGAAGATGGATGCCGAACTGATTGATCAGGCGGACACTCTTTCTGTGCCGAAAACCGAAGACCGGATTACGGCAGATATTTTTCAGCGTTTTACCGATATCCCGCTTCTGGATCCTTATCAGGCTTATGAGATTTTTGAAAGTCATTTTGATGCGATCTCCGGCGACCTGGAAATCATTCAGGCGGAAGGTATGGAGTCCGTTAAAAAGGTCGATCCGAACATGGTTGTGAAAAAGAAGAACGGTAAGGATGCCGAGGTTCAGGAAGGTTGGAAGGGACACATTCTGCCTTTTGATCTGGTGCAGAAGACCTGTCTCTCCGATGATTTGGATGCGCTTCAATCCAAAAAGGAGAAACTTTCCGAGATTCCCGGATCCTATGATGAGCTCTTGGAGTCCTTAAGTGAAGATGATAAGGAAACCATATCCGATGCTTTGAACGACACCAATGATGGCTTCGTTGTAAAAAATGTGAAGGCTGTCATGAAATCCCTGAAAGCTGACGATGCGGCCGGCAACTGGGAATTGATTCAACTTCTGCAAAATGTAGACCAGCTCAACAGTGAGGAAAAGAAGCTGAAGTCTGAAATCAAGAAGGGCGAAGAAGATCTGCATCTGAAGACTAAGGATGTCATAGAGAATCTGTCGGACGATCAGGTCAGAATACTTCTGCATGAAAAATGGGCAGCCCCGGTTGTAAATGGCATCTTGTCATTGGCCGACAGTGAAATCGAGAACTTCACAAAAAAACTGGAAGCACTGACAACAAAATATGCAGAAACCTTTAGTGATATCGAAAAAGAGATCAAAAAGACGGAGGATTCTCTGTCTTCCATGCTGGATGACTTAACCGGATCCGAAGCGGATATGGCCGGAATCCGCGAATTAAAGAAACTTCTGGGAGGTGGAGCCGATGAATGAGAAGAAAACGCCGGAGCTTCGCTTCAAAGGGTACACAGATGATTGGGAACAGCGTAAGTTGGGCGATTGCTTCACATCCCTTCAAAACAATACACTTTCAAGAGCTGAGCTCAATGATGAATCTGGCGAGGTAAAAGATGTTCATTACGGGGACGTTCTGATCAAATTTGATGAGTGCTTG
>JAQYBF010000023.1 GCA_029338875.1 Lachnospiraceae bacterium | reverse complement strand
GTATTATATTATTGTTACTAATATAATACATGCAGGGGACATACAAACAATCCTTAGCAGGGACGCATGTACATGCAAACAATCCTTAGCAGGAGCGCATGGCGACACTTGGCGACACTTGGCGACACTTGGCGGACAAATTTATCGTAATAGAAGGAAAATTTTCAAAATACGATAGTTATGGCCTCGAAAAGCCGGCTTTTTTGCTTGAAATATCGTAATACAAGCTGACTTTGTTTTTTACGATAGTATATGGCTGCTTTCACTATCGTGATTTTGAAAGTCATGCTGTATTACGATAATTGCACATGAATCCCGGACTGGTGCTATCGCAATTTTGAAATTCAAGCTGTGTTACGATATTTGCACTTGAATCCCGGACTGATGCTATCGTAATTTTGAAATTCAGACTGTGTTACGATATTTGCACTTGAATCCCGGACTGACGCTATCGTAAATAAGAAGCTTAAAGTTTAAAAATAAGAAGTTTAAAGTTTAAATAAATAAGAAAGGTTTCACATGGACGTAAATTACGAACTGTACAAGGTCTTCTATTATGTTGCATCTTCCTTGAGCTTCTCGGAAGCCAGCAAGGCGCTCTATATTTCCCAGTCGGCGGTCTCCCAGTCCATCAAGACCCTGGAGAAAAAGTTGGGCCAGCCTCTCTTCTACCGCACCACGAAGAAAGTCAGCCTGACGCCGGCCGGCGAGCTTCTGATGAAGCACATCGAGCCTGCGATCAACCTCATCCGCCGCGGCGAGGAGACCCTGTCGGACGACGCTGCCATGCAGTTCGGCCAGCTCCACATCGGTGCCAGCGACACGATCTGCCGCTATTTCCTGGTACCTTACCTCGAACAGTTCCATAAAGCCTACCCCCAGGTGCCGATCAGGATCACCAATGCCACCTCTTTCGGCTGTGTCGAGCTTCTCGAGCAGGGAAATGTAGACCTCATCCTCGTAAACTACCCCAATGCTTCTCTCTCACCGTCCTGTATCACCCAGTCGGTCGCAGAATTTCGGGATGTCTTCATCGGAAATCCGAACTTCTTTTCCTTCCCGGATAAGCCCATGACCTTAAAACAAATCAGTGAATATCCCCTTCTCATGCTGGACCGGAAAAGTACCACCAGCGACTATCTCCACAAGCTTTTCTTAAAGCACCAGCTGGAGCTTGTCCCGGATGTCCGCCTGTCCAGTAATGACCTTCTGATCGACTTGTCACGGATTGGCCTTGGCATCTCCTTCGTTCCGGACTATTGCATCCGGGAGCGGGAGGAAGAAAGCATGCAGGACAAGCACAACCTGAAGATCCTGTCTCTCACCGAGACCATTCCGGCCCGCCGCATCGTTGCCGCAGCAGATCCCAACCTGCCGCAGAATGCCTCTGTCAAAGCTTTTTTAGGCTTACTTCCGAATCTTGGATAAACGTGGAATCGTCTCCTGCAGAATCCAGAGCAGGACCGGGTTTTTCTACTGCAGAAGCTGGAGCAGGACCGGTTTTTTCTACTGCAGAATCCGGAGCAAGACCGGGTTTTTCTACTGCCGAATCTGGAGCAGGACCGGGTTTCTTTACTGCCGAATCTGAAGTAAGCCCGGCATCCTCCTCTTCCACCTGCTTCCAGAAATTCTCCAGCTGTCCTCCCACAGTATCCACGGTACAAGTCTCGATTTCTCCCCACTCTCTGGGGAGAATTTTTTTATAGTCACTCCAGAGAAAGCGCTGGTCCAGAAGGAGGATGACACCCCGATCCTTTTCGGTCCGGATGACGCGGCCGGCTGCCTGGAGGACCTTAGCCATGCCCGGATAGACATAGGCATAGGAGAAGCCTTCCTGCCTGGTCTCCTCAGCCTGATCGAAATAATCCCTCAGAAGATTCTGCTCGATATTGACCTGAGGCAGGCCGGTGCCAATGATAGCCGCCCCAATCAGGCGGTCCGAAGTCAGATCGATCCCCTCCGAAAAGAGCCCGCCCATGACACAAAAGCCCAGAAGTCCCGAAGGATGATCTTCCTCAAAATTGGCCAGAAATTCCGCCCGCTCTGAATCCCCCATACCGGAGGATTGTGCGATCGTAAGAAGACCCGGCGGACAATGAAGAAGAAAGGCCTGGTATACATTTTCCAGAAAACGGTAGGAAGGAAAGAAGGCCATATAATTCCCGGGCTTTGCTTTGACCATTGCGGCTAAATATAGGGCATAGCGTAGATATATATGATCCCCGCGTTCTCTGTAACGACTTGTGACATCCGTCCCGAGCAGAAGACAGGACTGGTCCCGGCGGAAAACGGTTTCTGCGTAGACGGCATAAGGATTTTCCTCGGTGCAGAGCAGGTTTTTATAATAGCGGACCGGCAGGAAAGTCGCTGAAAAGAAGACCGTGCCTTTGGAGCGGTCCAGCCGGGTCTGGAGCTGTCTGGAGGGATCCATACAAAAGAGATGGACGCGAAAAGTCCCGTCTTCCCCGTAGTCACAATAGATCCGGTAGCGCTCGTCCATTTCCTCGGTCCGGTCCAGAAAATTCCTCAGATTGAAATAGAATTCGACCACTTCATCCCGTTCCGGGAAAGAGATCCGCTTCTCCAGGAATTTCTCCAATTCAGAGGCCAGATTCATGCATTTGAAGGTAAAGGCATCGATCTCAGGCAGGAGAAGGACTTTCTCGCAATCCCTCTTCCACTCCAGCATCGCCCGGTTGACCCGATCCAGCTGGGTACAAACCTTCCTGGCACGGTTCTTCAGGATCTTTTTGATATGGAGGAGGTCTTCCTTGACAAGAGTCGCTGAATACATGGTCCGGCTCCGGTCCACCAGATTATGAGCTTCATCGATCAAAAAAATGGCATTGGCCCGCTCGCCCTCGCCGAAGAAACGTTTGAGATAAGCTGTGGGATCGAAGACATAGTTGTAGTCACAGATGATATTGTCGCACCAGGAAGAGAGATCCAGACTAAACTCAAATGGACAAACCTTGCGCTCGATGGCAAATTCCTGAATCTTTTCCCTGGTGAAGAGGTCGGATCCGGTCAGAAAATCATAGACAGCATCATTGACGCGGTCGAAATGTCCCAGGGCATAGGGACAGTCGTCCGGGTTGCAGGAGCGCTCTTCGAGTGGACATATCCTGTCCTTGGCAGTCAATTCTACGGTCTTACCCCGATAACCGCCCTTGGAAAGGAGCTCGATCGTATCGATGGCAACTTTCTTGGTGACAGACTTTGCTGTTAAATAAAAGATTCGCTCGCCTAGCCCCTCTCCCACTGCCTTGATGGCAGGATATATGGTTGCCAGGGTTTTGCCCGAACCGGTCGGTGCCTGGATGAAAAGGATCTTATTCTCTAAAATGGTATGATAAACCGACCCGATCAGATGATGCTGGCCGGGTCTATATTTATAAGGAAAAGATATGTCATGGATGGACTGAAGGGATTTCTTCTTCCAATGGATCTGGAAGTCTGCCCAGCGTTTGTAGCCGTCGATCAGATTCGAAAACCAGGTATCGAGCTCCTCGAAGGGGATGTCCTCCTCGAAACGGCGGATGTCCTCGGTGTCCAGATTACAATAGGTCATCCGGACAAAAACAGAAGAAAGCTGATTGGCCTGGCCGATGATATAGGCATAGACTTTCGCCTGGGCCAAATGGACAGGTATGGGTTCCTTCATAGCGTCGAGATCCAGGTAAACGCCTTTGATTTCATCGATGCCATAAGGAATCTCCTCATTCATAAAGACTCCATCTGCTCTGCCTTCGATCATCAGGTCATAATCGCCGAAGGAGCGGATGATGGAAAGCGGCACCTCGGCATGATAATCAGATCCCATGCTCTTCTGGATCTTGCGATGGATCCGGCTCCCGGCCTGCATGGACTTATAGGGGTCCTGAGAACCGGCGCGATCATCAATGTCCCCGGAGCGGAGGAGAAATTCCACGAGATTCCGAACAGAAATATGGAGGACAGGCCTCGTTTGTGCATCCATTCTTGTATTCATGGTAACTATGATAGCACAGGCAGATCATGAAAAAAACACTTGCCGAGCCCATGCCGGAAGAAGAAGGAAATGACAACAAAACTAAGAACGAAAAAACCTGCCGAATTCCAACACTTGGAATTCAACAGGTATCAATTCTAAGAACGAAAAAACCTGCCGAATTCCAACCCTTGGAATTCAACAGGTATCAATTTCTAATTCTACTATGAATCCATTCGACTCTCGTACTATGAATCTATTCCACTCTCGTACGATGAATCCATTCAACTGGAAAGAAATCCGGTAGAATTATATCGTTTAGAAAAATCAGCCACAGGTTCAGGCAGCAACCATAAACTTCGAAGCAGCTCTCTCGAATTCAGCATCTCTCTTCTGGGCTACAACCTGAAGGAG